>NZ_WIVR01000119.1:0-4878 GCF_009600525.1 Pseudomonas sp. FSL R10-1350 | reverse complement strand
CCTGCATCAGCGCCGGCCTACGCGCCGCCACCGGCGGCTGCAGCGCCCGCAGCAGGTAGCGGGTTTCTCGGTGGCGCCTTGAAAACAGCAGCCGGTGTGGCCGGCGGCGTGATGCTCGCCCAGGGCATCAGCAGCTTGTTCAGCCATCATCAGCAGCCGCAAGTGATTGAAGAAATCATCGAAGAGCCGACATCGGCGGGCGGCAATGGCTGGGGCAACGACAACCAGCAGTTCGCCAACAACGACCGGTCCGGCTTTGATGGCGGCGGTTTCAACGACGATGACAGCTTCTATTCCGACGACGATTCCTTCGTCTGATCCCCCAACGCCCGGCGGCTAATGGCTCGCTGGGCGGTTTATCCGCGCAAACCCTCGGCAGGCTGGCATACTGCTGCCTTGTGTTTTACCTACCTGCCCGCTTGCCTGGGCCTCAAGAGGTTTGCCGGTGAAAAAAATTGCGGTCTTCGCGGATGTGCAGAACCTCTATTACACGGTTCGCCAGGCCTATGGCTGCCATTTCAACTACGCGGCGCTGTGGGCTGATATCAGCCAGCACGGTGAAATTGTCGAGGCGTACGCCTACGCCATTGACCGGGGCGACAGCAAACAGCAGCAGTTCCAGCAAATCCTGCGCAACTTGGGCTTTACGGTAAAACTCAAACCTTATATTCAGCGCAGCGATGGCTCGGCCAAGGGCGACTGGGACGTTGGCATTACCATCGACATCATGGACTCGGCAGCCAATGTCGACGAAGTGGTGCTGGCCTCGGGTGACGGCGACTTTGACTTGCTGCTTGAGCGTATTGCCAACAAGCACGGGGTCCAGACCGTGGCCTATGGCGTGCCCGGCCTGACCGCCAACTCATTGATCCGCGCGGCCACTCGCTACGTGCCGATTGAAGGCAACTTGCTGCTTAAATAACGCTCATTTTTGACAGGATTGATCAGGTTTGGAACGCATTGCGGTCATCGACTTTGAAACCACCGGCCTTTCGCCGAGCAACTCGTGCCGGGCCACTGAAATTGCCGTGGTGATACTTGAACAGGGGCGCATCGTCGAGCGTTACCAAAGCCTGATGAACACCGGCGTGCGGGTACCGGGATTCATCGAGCAACTGACCGGCATCAGCAACGCCATGCTGCGCACCGCGCCGCCTGCCGAGCGGGTGATGAACGAGGTCAACGAGTTCGTGGGGATTACCCCGCTGGTGGCGCACAACGCGGCGTTTGACCAAAAGTTCTGGGACTTTGAAATGGGCCGCATCAAGCGCACCCGTTTGCAGAACTTTGCCTGTTCGCTGTTGCTGGCCCGGCGGCTGATGCCGGCCGCACCCAACCACAAGCTGGGTACCCTGACCGCCTTTGCCGACTTGCCCCACACCGGGCAGGCTCACCGGGCCATGGCCGATGCGGAAATGGCCGCCAACCTGATGACTTACCTGGCCGAGCAACTGCGCCAGCAGCACGGGCTGAAAGCGCTGGATCACGACCTGCTGTGTAAATTGCAGAAAGTCCCGGCAGCGAAGATCAACGAACACCTGAAGCGTTATCGCGGTTTCTAAAACGTTTATTCCCGTGTAGGAGCGAGCTTGCCTCGCGATTTTTTGATCGTTTAAAAGATCGCGAGGCAAGCTCGCTCCTACACGATGAACTGCCTCAAAGTGTACGGGTCACTTTTGGTGCGTTCTGTTACTTATTATTTCGCAGCCCTTTGTCTAGAATCCCAAGTCCCCTGCCTTTGCCTTCCGAGCTGCCCCCATGCCTGCCGCACGTCGTTTCCCGTTACAACTGATCGGTGCTTTTTTTGCGTTGTACGTCATTTGGGGTTCGACCTATTTGGTGATTCGCATCGGGATTGAGTCGTGGCCGCCGTTGATGATGGCCGGGGTGCGCTTTCTGGTGGCGGGCTTTTTGATGTATGGCTTTATGCGTTGGCGCGGGGCGCCTGCACCGACCTTTGTGCAGTGGCGCTCGGCAGCCATGATCGGTTTTCTGTTGTTGGCCTGCGGCAATGGTGGCGTGACCCTGGCCGAGCACTCTGGCGTGGCCTCCGGCGTTGCGGCCTTGGCTGTGGCGACGGTGCCACTGTTTACGTTGTTGTTCGGCTACTTCTGGGGCGCACGCAACACTCGCCTGGAATGGGCCGGTATCGCGCTCGGGCTGATCGGCATCGGCATGCTTAACCTCGGCTCCAACCTGCAAGCCAGCCCGCTGGGCGCGGCGATGATCCTCTTTGCCGCTGCCGCCTGGGCGTTCGGCTCGGTGTGGAGTCGTCATTTGCCGCTGCCCGCAGGCGCCATGGCCAGCGCCGCCGAAATGATCACCGCAGGTGCGGTGCTGCTGGCCGGCAGCCTGCTCAGCGGCGAACGCATGACCCATCTGCCAACTGCCGCAGGCTGGGGCGCGTTGCTGTATCTGGTGTTCTTCGGCTCGATCATCGCCTTCAGCGCCTACATGTACCTGCTGAAAAACGTGCGTCCGGCGGCGGCTACCAGCTATGCCTACGTCAACCCGGCCGTAGCGGTGATGCTGGGCATCGTGTTTGCGGGCGAGAGCATTGGCGTCGAAGAGTGCCTGGCGATGGCGGTGATCATCAGCGCCGTGGTGTTGATCGGGTTGCCGCAGTGGCGCAAGCAGAAAACCGTCTGAATTAGGGTAAACTGCGCGCCATTGCACTTTATGCACCCCTGCGCAGACCTTTTTCGACGGTATTCCCATGACATTCGCCACCCTTGGCCTGATCGAGCCCTTGCTGCGCGCCCTTGAGGCGCTCGGCTACAAGACCCCCACCCCGGTTCAGGCCCAAGCGATTCCCGCAGTGCTGGCAGGCCGTGACCTGATGGCCGCCGCCCAGACGGGCACCGGCAAAACAGGCGGCTTTGCCTTGCCATTGCTGCAATTGCTGACCATGGAAGGGCCAAAGGTCACCAGCAACTCGATCCGCGCGCTGGTGCTGGTACCGACCCGCGAACTGGCCGAACAGGTTCACGAGAACATTCGCCAGTACGCCGAGCACCTGCCGTTGAGCACCTATGCGGTGTACGGCGGAGTCAGCATCAACCCGCAAATGATGAAGCTGCGCAAAGGCGTTGACGTGCTGGTGGCGACCCCGGGCCGCTTGCTCGACCTGTATCGCCAGAACGCGATCAAGTTCAACCAGTTGCAAACCCTGATTCTGGACGAAGCCGACCGCATGCTCGACCTCGGTTTCTCCGAAGAACTGCGCGACATTTACCGTGCCTTGCCGAAAAAACGCCAGACCTTGCTGTTTTCGGCGACGTTCTCGGACGCGATCCGCCTGTTGGCCGAACAAATGCTCGACAACCCGCTGAGCATCGAAGTCAGCCCGCGCAACGTGGCGGCCAGCAGCGTCAAGCAGTGGGTGATCCCGGTTGATAAAAAGCGCAAGTCAGAGTTGTTTCTGCACTTGCTGCGTACCCAGCGCTGGAAGCAAGTGCTGGTGTTCGCCAAGACCCGTAACGGTGTCGATGAGCTGGTGGGCAAGCTGCAAGGCCTGGGGATCAACGCGGACGGCATCCATGGCGATAAGCCACAGGCTACCCGTCAACGTGCGCTGGATCGCTTCAAGGCCAGCGAAGTGCAGATTCTGGTCGCCACTGACGTCGCCGCGCGCGGCCTGGACATCGACGACCTGCCGCTGGTGGTCAACTTCGACTTGCCGATCGTGGCCGAAGACTACATTCACCGCATTGGTCGTACCGGCCGAGCGGGCCAGAAAGGCGAGGCGATCTCGCTGGTCTGTGCGGACGAAGTGAACATGTTGTCGGCAATCGAGATGTTGACCCGTCAGACATTGACCCGCCACGAAGAACCCGACTTCGAGCCAGAGCACCGCGTGCCGCAAACCGATGCGACGGGCCAGGTGGTCAAAAAGCCGAAGAAACCGAAAAAGCCTAAAACAGCAGGCGGTGGCGGCAAGCGCAACCTGGGCAAATGGGTGGACAGCGGCGACGTGGCCCCTGCCGAGCCTTCGGTCAAGCCTGTGCGCAAAGTCCCGGTGTTCAACACCGGCCCGCGCAAGCGCAAGCCATAACCCGCCCTTCAATATGTGGGAGCGGGCTTGCTCGCGATTCAGGCGCCTCGGTCAATCTGATTAGCGCGTCGATGCCATCGCGAGCAAGCCCGCTCCCACCCAGGTGATCAGCGTTGTGCTTGCAACCAGCTTAAAACCCCCAACCCTGCGGCGCGCCCGCTGGCAAAGCAGCCGGTGAGCAAGTAGCCGCCGGTGGGGGCTTCCCAGTCCAGCATCTCGCCCGCGCAGAACACACCCGGTACTGCGTTGAGCATCAAGTTGTGATCCAGTGCCTCAAAGCGCACGCCGCCGGCGCTGCTGATGGCCTCGTCCAGCGGGCGTGCCTTGATCAGTGTCAGGGGCAGGGCTTTAATCGCTTTGGCCAACTGCGCCGGGTGGTTGAAGTCATCTGCCGGGGCCAGCTCGCGCAACAGCGCTGCTTTTACTCCGTCCAGACCCAACTGGCTGTGCAAATGCTTGCTCATTGAGCGTGAGCCGCGCGGCTTGGCCAAGGCCGCAGCGATTTTATCCACAGGCTTGTTGGGCAACAGATCGATCAGAATCGTTGCAGCGCCATGCTGGTTGATGGCCTCACGAATCGGCGCAGACCAGGCATAAATCAAACTGCCTTCGATGCCGCTGGCGGTGATCACGCATTCACCCAAGCGTGGTGCGCTGTGCTCCAGGGCAATGGCGATGTTCTTCAAGGGCGCCCCGGCGAACTTGCTACGCAGCACCTCGCTCCAGCCCGCCACATCAAACCCGCAATTGCTCGGCTGCAAGGCCGCCAGCTCGACGCCGCGCTCTGCCAGCAGCGGCATCCACGCGCCATCAGAGCCCAGCCG
>NZ_WIVR01000118.1:0-5032 GCF_009600525.1 Pseudomonas sp. FSL R10-1350 | reverse complement strand
TTACCTGCGCTGGCGCTTGCCGGCCAGCCCGGCCGACAGCTTGCTGCTCGCACTGGAGAACCGCCTGCGTCCGCTGCAACAGGATGCCCGCGAGGCCGGGGTCGAACTGTCATGCAGTGCTTCAGGCCATGACTGGCAGCTGAAAATGCAGGGCTTGCACACCCCGATGCCGGCCATTCTGGAGCACGCTTTGCGCGCCCTCGAAACACCGGACGCACCGCCGGGCAACTCGCCAGCGGCGCTGTTGATGCCTATTCGCCAGTTACTTAAACGCCTGCCGCAATGCAGCCAGCCTGCGACCGACGCCACCTTGAGCGATGCCAGCCAAGACTGGGCGGCTTCACGCTGGGACGGCCTCGCGCTCGGCCTGCCTGCGGCCACGCAGCCCTTAATCAGCGCCGCCTTGAACAAAGCCCCCGGCACGCCGGACGCGCACTTGCCAATGGCCGCGCACTCGGCGCAACGGCGCTGGGTCACAGAACCCTGCGAGTCCAGCGAACACGCCGTGCTGCTGTTTTGCCCGGCACCCGCTGGTGATCTGGCGGCCGAGGCCGCGTGGCGTTTGCTCGCCCAACTGGCTAGCACGCCGTTCTATCAACAACTGCGGGTTGAGCAGCAATTGGGCTACGCGGTGTTCAGCAGCCTGCGCCAGCTCAATGGGCAAACCGGCCTGCTGTTCGGCGTGCAATCGCCTCACGCCCCCGTGGCAGATATCTTCGAGCACATCCGCGCATTCCTGGCTCAATTGCCGACGCTCATCACGACACTGGATGAAACAACCTTCATCCAGGCGAGAGATGCCTTGGCGCAGCAGTTTTTGCCCGAGTCATTGAGCGGGGCTCAAGCGAGTGAACTGCTGTGGCAAGCAAAAATGGGGGGCCACCCGTCGGACGACTTGAAAGCGCTCTATACCGCGCTTATAAGGCTGGATCCTCAGACTACACTGCAGGCAGCTCAGCAGATTAATCAGCCTGAGTGCGCTTGGCTGTGCCTGGCTACCCAGCCCGCAACTGAAACGTTTTTTCTCGGACAAAGCTGATTTTTACCAACCGCGTAATGAGCTTTCTCCGACATAGAGCGCTCAGCAACAGACAATTTTAGTAACATAGCCGTCCAAGTTGTCAGAACCACTCCTTCGGGAGAGGGACTAACCCAGAGACACCCCACCAACCGCTGAAGGAGACACCCTATGTCGTGGACTAAACCTGCTTACACCGACCTGCGTATTGGCTTTGAAGTGACCATGTACTTCGCAAGCCGTTGATCTGCCGCGGCTCTTGGTTATCAAGAGTTGAGCAGAGCAACCCAACGCCTCGGCTCGCCGGGGCGTTTTTATTTTCAGATTTGCAAGAGAACACGCCATGTTTGTCCAGATTTTAGGTTCCGCCGCCGGCGGTGGTTTTCCACAGTGGAACTGTAACTGCGTGAACTGCGCGGGTTTTCGCGATGGCAGCCTGAACGCCAAAGCACGCACCCAATCCTCGATTGCGATCTCTGACGATGGCGTCAACTGGGTGCTGTGCAACACCTCGCCCGACATCCGCGCGCAACTCCAGAGCTTCGCCCCGATGCAACCGGGCCGCGCCCTGCGAGACACCGGCATCAGCGCTATTATTTTGATGGACAGCCAGATTGACCACACCACCGGCCTGCTCAGCTTGCGCGAAGGCTGCCCGCACGAGGTGTGGTGCACCGACATGGTCCACGAAGACCTGAGCACCGGCTTCCCGCTGTTCAACATGCTCAAGCACTGGAACGGCGGCCTGAACTGGAACCGCATCGAGTTGCACGGCTCGTTCACCATCCCGGCTTGCCCGAATCTGCGTTTCAGCCCGCTGCCGTTGCGCAGTGCTGCGCCGCCTTACTCGCCGCACCGCTTCGACCCGCACCCGGGCGACAACATCGGCCTGATCGTTGAAGATCTGCGCACCGGCGGCAAACTGTTCTACGCGCCGGGTCTGGGCAAGGTCGACGCGCCGTTGCTGGACATCATGGCCGGCAGCGATTGCCTGCTGGTGGACGGCACGATGTGGGACGACGACGAAATGCAACGCCGTGGCGTGGGCACCCGCACCGGCCGTGAAATGGGCCACCTGGCGCAGAACGGCCCCGGCGGCATGCTCGAAGTGCTGGAACAACTGCCCGAGCAGCGCAAGGTGCTGATCCACATCAACAACACCAACCCGATCCTCGACGAAGACTCCGCCGAGCGCGCCGAACTGGCCCGCCGGGGCGTTGAAGTGGCCTTTGACGGCATGAGCATCGAGTTGTAACCCACAAAACTCTGTAGTCGCTGCCGCAGGCTGCGATGGGCTGCGCAGCGGCCCTGCTGTTTTGAAGGGGCTACACCCCTTATCGCAGCCTGCGGCAGCGACTACAAAAACGTTTTTTTCTGGAGGCACCATGACCCAAGCCCCACTCTCCACTGCAGAGTTCGAAGCCGCGCTGCGGGCCAAAGGCGCGTATTACCACATCTATCACCCGTATCAGGTGGCGATGTATGAAGGCCGCGCGACCCGCGAACAGATCCAGGGCTGGGTCGCCAACCGCTTCTATTACCAGGTCAACATCCCGCTCAAAGACGCCGCCATCCTGGCCAACTGCCCGGACCGCGAAGTCCGCCGCGAGTGGATCCAGCGCCTGCTCGACCACGACGGCGCCCCCGGCGAAGACGGTGGCATCGAAGCCTGGCTGCGCCTGGGCCAGGCCGTGGGTCTGGACCCGGACCAACTGCGCTCCCAAGAGCTGGTACTGCCCGGCGTGCGCTTTGCGGTCGACGCCTACGTCAACTTCGCACGTCGCGCCACGTGGGAAGAAGCCGCCAGCAGCTCGCTGACCGAAATGTTTGCCCCACAGATCCACCAGTCACGCCTCGACAGCTGGCCGCAGCATTACCCGTGGATCGACCCGGCCGGTTACGAATACTTCCGCACCCGCCTGGGCCAGGCGCGCCGCGACGTTGAGCATGGCCTGGCGATCACCTTGCAGCACTACACCACCTACGCGGGTCAGCAACGCATGCTTGAGATTCTCCAGTTCAAACTGGACATTTTGTGGAGCATGCTCGACGCCATGACCATGGCCTACGAGCTGGACCGCCCGCCCTATCACAGCGTGACCGACCAACGTGTCTGGCACAAAGGAATCGCCCTATGAGCTTCGATCGCAGCAAAACCCCGACCTGGCGCCAGGGCTATCGTTTTCAGTACGAACCCGCACAAAAAGGCCATGTGCTGCTCTACCCCGAAGGCATGATCAAACTCAACGAGAGTGCCGCCCTGATCGGTGGCCTGATCGACGGCGAGCGCGACGTGGCGGCGATCATCGCCGCACTGGACGCGCAGTTCCCCGGCGTGCCGGAGCTGGGTGATGACATCGAGCAATTTATGGAGGTCGCACGTGCACAGCACTGGATCGAACTTGTCTGACAGACCGCTGGCGCTGCCGCCCAAACCCGAGGTCGGCCTGCCGCTGTGGCTGCTCGCCGAGCTGACGTATCGCTGCCCGCTGCAATGCCCGTATTGCTCCAACCCGCTGGACTTCGCCCAGCAAGGCAAAGAGCTGAGCACCGAGCAATGGGTCAAAGTGTTTCGTGAAGCGCGGGAAATGGGTGCGGCGCAATTGGGGTTTTCAGGCGGCGAGCCGCTGGTGCGTCAGGACTTGGCCGAGCTGATCGGCGAGGCCCGCAAACTGGGTTTTTACACCAACCTGATCACCTCCGGCATCGGTCTCACTGAGCAAAAAATCAGCGACTTCAAAAAGGCCGGGCTGGACCACATCCAGATCAGCTTCCAGGCCAGCGACGAGCAAGTGAACAACCTGCTCGCGGGCTCGAAAAAAGCCTTCGCGCAAAAGCTCGAAATGGCCCGCGCGGTCAAAGCCCACGGCTACCCGATGGTGCTGAACTTCGTCACCCATCGGCACAACATCGACAAAATCGACCGCATCATCGAGCTGTGCATCGCCCTCGAAGCCGACTTTGTCGAGCTGGCGACCTGCCAGTTCTACGGCTGGGCGCAGCTCAACCGGGTCGGCCTGCTGCCGACCAAAGAGCAATTGGTACGCGCCGAGCGCATCACCAACGAATACCGCGCCAAGCTCGAAGCACAAGGCCACCCGTGCAAGCTGATCTTCGTCACCCCGGACTACTACGAAGAACGGCCAAAAGCCTGCATGAACGGCTGGGGCAGCATCTTCCTCACCGTGACCCCGGACGGCACCGCCTTGCCGTGCCACGGGGCTAGACAAATGCCGGTCGAGTTCCCTAACGTGCGTGACCACAGCATGCAACACATCTGGTACGACTCGTTCGGCTTCAATCGTTTTCGAGGCTATGACTGGATGCCCGAGCCTTGCCGCTCGTGCGACGAGAAAGAAAAGGACTTCGGCGGCTGCCGTTGCCAAGCCTTTATGCTCACGGGAGACGCCAGCAACGCGGACCCGGTGTGCAGCAAGTCGCCGCAACACGACCTGATTCTCAAGGCGCGCGAAGAAGCCGAGCACGCCACCCAGACCATCGAACAATTGGCCTTCAGAAATGAACGAAACTCACGCCTCATCGCAAAAGGCTGAACCTTTCAGCGCCGCCCTCGCCGTTGCCGCCGGTGTCGACTTTGCCGAACTGCGGGTCGGCCCCCACGGCCTGTTCTGGAACGAATACCGCCCGCAAGAAGGCACCTGCCGCATTTGGCACTGGCGCGATGAGCAGGCGCACTGCCTGACCCCCGCCACCTTCAGCGTGAGCAGCCGGGTGTATGAATACGGCGGGGGTTCTTTTTGCCTTAGCGATGACGGCGTGGTGTTCGTCAACGAAACCGATCAGCAACTGTACCAACAGGCCCTGGACGGCAGCGCACCGCACGCGCTGACCCACGGCACCTGCCGCTACGGCGACGTGCAGTTTGCCCACGGCCGCGTTTTGGCGGTAGAAGAAGACGCCGCGCAGCACCGGCTAGTCAGTATCGACCTGGCCACCCGCCAGCGCCAGGTGCTGGCGGGTGGCCAGGTCGATACTGACTAGCTGGTGCTGCGC
>NZ_WIVR01000117.1:0-5268 GCF_009600525.1 Pseudomonas sp. FSL R10-1350 | reverse complement strand
GTGCGGGTTTGGGCAGCGGTCTGGGCTCGGCCAGCGCTGGCCGCGCAACAGGCACCGGCTCATGGCTGTGACAGAAGGCAAACGACTGCGGTGCACCGATCGAACGCATGCCCAGGCGGCCCAGCAGGCTGCCCTCGGCCGGGCCGATAAACAGCGCGCCGTCGTCACGGGTCAGGCGCTTGAGGATATCCAGCGCCTGATGCTGAGTCTTGAGGTCGAAGTAGATCAACAGGTTGCGACAGAACACAAAGTCATAAGGCAGGTGATGGCTGAGCAGCGTCGGATCGAGCAGGTTGCCGACATGAAAAGTGACCTGCTCGTGCACCCGCTCCGCCAACTGATAACTGTCATTGACCGGGGTGAAATAGCGCTCACGAAAATCAATTTGCTGGCCGCGAAATGAGTTTTTGCCATACAGCGCCGACCGCGCCCGCGCCACCGACAACGGGCTGACGTCCAGGGCTTCGACCTTGAACTGATGCCCAACCAGACCGGCATCAAACAGGGCCATGGCAATCGAATACGGCTCTTCGCCGGTGGAGCACGGCAAGCTCAGAATGCGCAGGGTATGCAGGCCGCTGGTGTCGGCCAAACGCTGGCGGGCCAGACGGCCCAATGTGGCAAACGACTCGGGATACCGAAAAAACCAGGTCTCGGGCACGATCACCGATTCGATCAACGCCTGCTGCTCATCGTGTGAACACGTCAGGCGCTGCCAGTAGTGATCGTTGTCGGGCATGTTCAACGCAAGGCAACGCTGGCGCACGGCACGCTCGATAATCGCCAGGCCCACGGACGCAACATCCAGGCCTATGCGTTGCTTCAAAAAATCGTAAAAGCGCTGGTCGTCACTCATGCGAGCCTCTCTGCGCTGGCGTCATCCAGGCTCGGAGGGAACAGCAGCGCGCACACCGCCGGGCTCAACAGGTCGTCGACATGGATCCACTGCAACAAGCCTTGGGCATCCTCACGAACCGGCCCCAGGTACGGCGCGTCGCGGTTATCCAGGCCGTAGGGCTGAAAATCTGCCGGGTCGCAGCGCAAGGTCGCGTTGGCCTGCTCCAGCATCAGCCCCAGCAGTTTGCCACGAAAATTGACCAGCACCAGCCGCGTGCTGGTGCGGGCCACGGCTTCGTGGCCAAAGGTCATGGCGCTGATGTCGATGACCGGGACCATCTGCCCGCGGTGCGCAAACACGCCAGCCACCCAGGCCGGGGCGTGAGCAATCGGTTTGAGCGGTAAACGCGCCAGCACCTCGACCACATCGGTCGCCGACAAGGCATAACGCTCATCCCCGATGTAGAACACCAGGAACAGGCGCTGACTCGGCGCCACGGCGGCCGCACGCTTGGTTAAAAGTTCGCTCATCAGACTTTAAAACGCGAAACGCCACTGCGCAGCCCAACGGCAACCTGACTGAGTTCGTCGATCGCGAAGCTGGCCTGACGCAAGGACTCTACGGTCTGACTGCTAGCATCACCCAACTGCACCAGTGCCAGGTTAATTTGCTCGGCGCCGGTGGCTTGCGCCTGCATGCCTTCGTTGACCATTAACACGCGCGGCGCCAAGGCCTGAACCTGATGAATGATTTGCGACAGTTGTTCACCGACTTGCGTCACCTCGGCCATGCCACGGCGCACTTCTTCAGAGAACTTGTCCATGCCCATCACACCCGCCGACACGGCGGACTGGATCTCGCGCACCATTTGTTCAATGTCATAGGTGGCGACAGCCGTCTGGTCAGCCAGGCGACGTACTTCGGTGGCAACCACGGCGAAACCACGGCCATATTCACCGGCTTTTTCGGCTTCGATGGCGGCATTGAGCGACAGCAGGTTGGTCTGGTCGGCCACTTTGACGATGGTGACGACCACTTGGTTAATGTTGCCGGCTTTTTCATTGAGGATCGCCAGCTTGGCGTTAACCAGATCGGCAGCGCCCATCACCGAGTGCATGGTTTCTTCCATGCGCGCCAGGCCTTGCTGCCCGGAACCGGCCAGAATCGAAGCCTGATCGGCAGCCGAAGTTACTTCGGTCATGGTGCGCACCAGGTCACGGGAGGTGGCGGCAATTTCGCGGGAGGTCGCGCCGATTTCCGTGGTGGTGGCTGCAGTTTCGGTTGCCGTGGCTTGTTGCTGTTTGGACGTGGCGGCGATCTCGGTCACCGAGGTGGTGACCTGGACCGAGGACCGCTGGGCTTGAGACACCAGCGCGGTAAGCTCGGTCATCATGTCGTTGAAGCCGGTTTCGACGGCACCGAACTCGTCTTTGCGGTCCAGGTTCAAGCGTGAGCTCAAGTCACCGGAACGCATGGTTTCAAGGATCGAAACGATGCGCTGCATCGGCGACATGATCGTCTGCAACAACAGGTAGCCGCACAGACCGGCAGCCAGCACGGCCACGATCAGCGAGATCACCATGCTGATTTTTGCCGTCGTCACTGCATTGGCAATGGTTTCGGTGGCGTGGTTGGCCTGGGTGCGGTTGGTATCAATGATGGTGTTGAGTTGCTTGCGCCCCGCGGCCCATAGCGGGGCCAGTTGCTCGTTGAGCATGGCGTCGGCTTGCTCGGTTTTTTTGTCTTCGTAAAACTGCAGAACGCCCGCCAACGCCTTGGTGTACTCACCGTGGATGCGCTCGAACTCATCAAACTCGGCGCGGTCCTGGTCATCAAAAATGGTGGTGCGGTAGTTGTCCAGCTCTTGGATCATGCGGTCTTCGTAGCTGGCATACAGCTTACGGTCTTCGCTGGTCAAATCACGCTGGGTGGCCGAGCCGACCAGTTGCAGGGTCAGGACATAGCTGTCGACCCAGGCACTGCGCACCATCGAACTGTAATAGACCCCGGGAATCGAATCGGTGCGAACGGTCTCTTCGCTCGACTCAATCGACAGCAGCCGCGAGTAAGACGCGACAACCATCAGCAACATGATGGCGATGATCACCGCAAAGCTCGCCAAAATGCGTTGGCGTAACGTCCAGTTCTTCACAGTCTATCCTCGGGGCCATTCAAATGATGGAGGAGTATAGCCGAGGGCCAGCAAGGATTCTCACGGACGTTGAGACTGTTCTCACAGCAATTAGTAAAAAAACTTACAACATCGGGTTGCGCACATAACCCGTGTAGGAGCGAGCTTTTAAAAGATCAAAAGATCGCGAGCAAGCTCGCTCCTACAGAGACGTAAGGCGACGCTTCTATCTCACGCCTGAGCCTGTTTAACCTGCGCTTCCAGTTCAGCTTTTAGCCCCGGATCAAGCTTGAGTTGCTTGGCCAGTTCATCCAGATAAGCCCGCTCACCGAATGCCTCTTCATCCACCAGGATGAGGCTGGCAATGTACATTTCTGCGCCGATTTCCGGGGTGGTGGCCGCGCTGGCGACTTCGGCCGGGTCCAGCGGTTTGTTCAGTTCAAGTTGCAGCCATTGCTGCAGTTGCGGATCGTGCTTGAGCTTGCTCAACTCGCCCTCGATCATTTGCCGCTCGCGATCGTCAATGTGACCATCCGCCTTGGCCGCCGCGACCAGGGCTTTGAGAATCGCCTGACTGTGTTCCTCAACCTGCACCGGCTCGACACGATCAATGGTTTGCGGCGGGTGTTCGGGGGCAGTGCCCTGGCTGGCCTGCCAGTTGCCATAGGCTTTGTACGCCAACACGCCCAAGGCCGCCAAGCCCCCATAGGTCAAGGCCTGGCCGCCGAACTTGCGGCCGCGCTTACTGCCCATTAACAGGCCCAGGACACTGGCCGCCATCGCCCCACCTCCTGCCCCCGAGAGCAGGCCGCCGAGCCCGCCCGCACCCAGCACATTGCCCAATCCCCCTTTATTGGCACTGGCGCCAGAAGCGTTGTTTGACGCACCGGTCTTTTTCTCCAGCAGTTCCTGGCCAGACTTCAGCAGTTGATCGAGCAATCCACGGGTGTTCATCAGCAACCTCCTCGTAACGGGTTCAGGTGACAGGTCGGGTTTCAGTCGCGCAGGTCCGATTCATGAATCGGCTGATCGCGATGGGTCGCACGCTGGTACTGCGCGGGCCAGATCGCTTTTCTGCCGCCCAGATCATCATCGGCATGCAGCGGCCAGTACGGGTCACGCAAGAGTTCACGGGCCAGCAGAATCAAGTCCGCCTGACCGGTACGCAAAATATGTTCGGCTTGCGCGGGTTCGGTGATCATCCCCACCGTGCCCGTAGCGATGGCCGCCTCCTTGCGCACGCGCTCGGCGAATCGGGTCTGGTAACCCGGCCCCACCGGAATTTCTGCCGAGGCCGCCGTACCACCCGACGACACGTCAATCAGATCAACCCCCAGCGCTTTCAGGCGCCGCGCCAGTTCAACTGTTTCGTCAGGGTTCCAGCCATCTTCGACCCAATCGGTGGCCGAAACGCGGACAAAGACCGGCAGTTCTTTGGGCCACACTTCACGCACCGCTTCGGTCACTTGCAGCACCAGGCGGATGCGATTCTCGAATGAACCGCCGTACTCGTCGAGGCGCTGGTTGCTCAGCGGCGACAAAAATTGATGCAGCAAGTAACCGTGGGCAGCGTGAACCTCCACCACCGAGAAACCGGCTTCGAGCGATCGTTTGGCGGCATCGATAAAGGCTTGAACAACGCCCTGGATCTGTTCTGTATCCAGTTGTTTGGGCGCCGTGTGATTGGGATCAAAGGCAATGGGTGAAGGCCCGACCGGCACCCAGCCGCCCTCGTCCACTTTGACGCTGCCATGCTTGCCCAGCCAAGGGCGATGCGTGCTGGCCTTGCGCCCGGCATGCGCCAGCTGAATCCCCGCCACGGCGCCCTGGGCGCGGATAAAGCGGGTGATGCGTTGCAGCGGTTCGATGTGTTCGTCGCTCCACAGCCCAAGGTCTTGAGCGGTGATCCGGCCATCGGGGGTCACCGCGGTGGCCTCGGTAAAAATCAGACCGGCGCCGCCAACGGCCCGGCTGCCCAAGTGAACTAAATGCCAGTCATTGGCCAGCCCATCAACGCTGGAGTATTGGCACATTGGCGAGACCGCAATGCGGTTATTCAAGGTCAGTTGGCGCAGGGTGTAGGGTTCGAGCAGCAGACTCATGGGTCACCTCTCATTCCAGTGGGTAGGCTCCAGGCACTCCTTAGAGACTAGTCGACAACACTGGATGAGGTGGGGTTCAAATGAGCGTGCATAACCGTAGGCGCTGCCGCCCCGTCTTCAACGCCGCGCTGTCGCGCTGCAAACAGGACAGCGATTATCTTCAGCTTCCCCCAATCGGTTCCCTCTCCTTCGGGAGT
>NZ_WIVR01000116.1:0-5879 GCF_009600525.1 Pseudomonas sp. FSL R10-1350 | reverse complement strand
GATCCTGGCCGGTGGCGGGGCGATCGACGCCGCGCCAGCGCTGCTGCAATTGGCCGAGCGGTTGGGTGCGCCGGTGGCGCTGACCATTAACGCCAAGGGCATGCTGCCAGCCTCTCACCCGTTGTTGATCGGCTCCACGCAAACGCTGGTGGCCACCCGGGCATTGGTGGCTGAGGCCGACGTGGTGCTGGCGATTGCCACCGAACTGGCCGAAACCGATTACGACGTGACCTTTGCCGGAGGCTTTGAGATCCCCGGCGCTTTGTTGCGCATCGATATCGACCCGGATCAAACCGTGCGCAATTATCCGCCTGCACTGGCTTTGGTGGCCGATGCGCAACTGGCTGCCGAAGCCTTGCTGGCGCGTATCAGCGCGCAAGCATTGCCCAAGCGCGAGGCGGATTGGGGGGCCGCACGGGCTGCGCGCTTGAACACTGAATTGGCGGCTGTTTGGGATGAGCCGACCCGTGCCCAAACGCATTTTTTGCAGACCGTATTTGATGTGCTGCCCAATGCTGTGTGCGTGGGTGATTCGACCCAGCCGGTGTACACCGGCAACCTCACGTTCAACCCCGATCAGCCTCGGCGCTGGTTTAACTCATCGACGGGTTACGGCACCCTCGGCTATGCCTTGCCAGCCGCCATCGGCGCCTGGCTGGGGCGCACTGCCAACGGCCAGCAGCCTGGCCCGGTGGTCTGCCTGATCGGTGATGGCGGTTTGCAGTTCACCTTGCCAGAACTGGCCAGCGCCGTTGAAGCGCGCACGCCAATCATCGTCTTGTTGTGGAACAACCAGGGCTACGGCGAGATTAAAAAGTACATGCTCAACCGCGACATCGAACCAGTGGGCGTCGACATCTACACCCCGGACCTGGTCGGCGCCGCCAAAGCGCTGGGTTGCACGGCCTTGGCGGTTGAGGGCGAGGCGCAACTGCGCGCCGCGCTGGTCAGCGCCGCTGAACGCCAGGGGCCGACCGTGATTGAAATCGACGAGCACCTCTGGCAGCAGGCGCTGGCCTTATAAACTTCTGCGCAGGCGCGCCAGATCCCGTGCGGGAGGCGCGCCGAACTGGCGGCTGTATTCGCGGCTGAATTGCGAGGCGCTTTCATAGCCCACGCGATACCCGGCCGCCGAGGCGTCCAGCCCTTCACTGAGCATCAGCCGCCGCGCTTCGTTGAGGCGCAGTTGCTTTTGATACTGCAACGGGCTCATGGCGGTCATCGCCTTGAAGCGGTGATGCAGCGTCGACACACTCAAATTGGCCTCACGGGCCAGGCTGTCGATGCGCAACGGTTGCTCGAAATGATCATTGAGCCAGGAAATCGCACGGCTGACGCGGTGGGTCTGGCTGTTCTCGCTGGCAATTTCGTACAAACGGTAGCCCTGCGGGCTGCGCAGCAAGCGGTACAAAATCTCACGGCGAATCAGGGGCGCCAGCATGGCGATGTCTTTCGGCGTGTCGAGCAGCCGCGTCAGGCGCAGCAAGGCATCAAGCATCGGCGGGTCGAGGGGTTCAACGTACAGCCCGCACCCGGCGGGGCGTGAGGGCACACCCATGGGGCCCGCTTCGCTGAGCAAGGTGGTGATTTCTACCGGGTCAATGTCCAGGCGCAAGGCCAGAATGGGTTTTTCGGCAGAGACTTCCAGCACGCGACCACTGATGGGCATCGACACCGACACCACCAGGTAATTGAGCGGATCATAGGCGAAGTACTCATCCCCCAGACGCACCTCTTTATTGCCCTGAGCCATCACGCACAGTGCAGGTTTTGGCAGGCTGGGTGAAAAGTCGCTGGGCAGGCTGTAACGCGACACGAACAGCGCCTTGATGCGGGTCTCAAACGAGCCGTCTTGCTGGGTGTGCCGGGTTATCAGGTCGGCCAGTTCCACGCGCTGTTTTTCAAGCGCGCTGTCGAGCGCAGGTCGCGGTGTTTCTGGCACAGACATGGGAGGCATCCTCGATCAAGCAGTTGAAGGCCCACAGCTTAAGTTTGTGCAAGGCGCAGGGGTAGCCAATTTCTGCTGCAGACTTGCCTGATCCTGCCAGCGCTGACGAATAGAGGCTGATTTGGCCCGCTACAGCGCGGCCCTATTGCTCGAAATTCCGATCGGCGGCCCGGCGCGCGCAAGTGCACAGCGGGGCGGAGTAAGCGGTGGTTTTGCAGAATCGTGCAAGTCTGGGGCAGGAATCGACTAACGGCGCTTGAGCACCGGCCCTTAAGCTTTGAACCTTCCCCTCACGCCACTTTCCTTTGTGGAGGCCTCCATGCCCCAGTCCTATGCCGTCAGTCACATGACTCTGGTCCGCGCGCGCGCAGGGTGTTCGGCCCAGGTTCATGCGTGCTTGAAACAACTGATCGAACCGACGTTGAAAACACCGGGTTGCCTGCACTTTGCCTTGCAGCACTGTGACAGTGACCCGTTGTTGTGGCATGTCGCGGGCTATTGGCAAGATCAATGTGCAATGCAGGCGTACTTCAACTCACCGTTGATGGACGTGTTCAGCACGTTGCTCAACCAGAACGTGGTCGACAGTCTGGATTTTCAGACCTTCAACGAACAGGCCTCGGCGCAGATGCGCAAGCGCGCCAGTTAAACGGGTAGAATGGCGCTTTTTTCACTGGCCGGAATGTGAAACATGGCGCGTAAAGAGTTCAAGCATTTTGAAGCGGTATCAGCGGTTGTCCCGGTTGAACTGGGGGTTGCGGGTGCCTACCACGTGGCCATTGCCGTCAAGGCCTTGTACGAAGGTGGGGCACCGCGCTTTCACACGCTGTTGATCGATCAGGTATTCAAGACCGCCACGGCCGCAGATGCCGCCGCAGAGCAGCAACTTGAACACCTCAAAGACGTCACCGAAGACGGCGAGCTGGTCTGGTAATTATTTAGGGCGGTGCATTCTGAACAAGGCTTCAGGGCCCAGCTGGAAATAATCCGCCGGGCCGCCGCCACGCAAAATAGGCTCAGCGGCTGCTGTGTCGTAAATGCCGTCCTTGAGCAAATGCTTGGCGATGTGCACCGCCACCACTTCACCCAGAATCAACCAGCTCGGCACCAGCTCTTTATCGGCCCGTTGCAGATGAATGATCTGCGTCACCTTGCATTCAAACGACACGGGCGTTTCAGCCACCCGGGGCACGCTCACCACGCGTGAGGCCACGGTCGTCAACCCTGCCAACGCAAACTCATCGACTTCTGGCCCGACCGGCGCGCAGCTTTGGTTCATCGCCTCGGCCAAAGGGCGTGTGGCCAGGTTCCAGACAAACTCACCGGTTTGCTCAATGTTATTGAGGCTGTCTTTGCGGCCCACGCTGCAAAAACCAATGATCGGCGGGATGTAATTGAAGGCGTTAAAAAAACTGTACGGCGCCAGGTTCAACTGACCTTGGGCGTCTTGCGACGAAATCCAGCCAATCGGGCGCGGCCCGACAATGGCGTTGAACGGATCATGGGGCAATCCATGGCCCTTGGATGGTTCGTAGAAATGAATATCGTCATGCATGGCAGGCATCCGCAAACAGCTGAGATAGAGGGCCCATAGTCTGCTAGCCATTTGCCCCGAAGACAATCGCAAGCCCCAAAAATGACTAAGCCCGGCCGAAGCCGGGCTGTGGAGTCACCCGCAGGTGTTAGCTGAAGCGGGCACCTTGGGTGCGGTCATAACCGTCTTCGGCAAAGGTCGCTGAGCGCGTGTTGTCAAAGCCGTCTTCTGCCAGGGTGGCTGAGTGAGTGCGGTCGTAGCCGTCTTCAGCAAAGCTCGAAGAGTGGGTGCGGTCGTAACCGTCGGCAGCAAAGGTGGCAGAGCGGGTGCTGCTGTAGCCATCTTCAGCAAAAGTTGCCGACTGGGTGCGGTCAAAGCCATCCGCGGCGAAGGTGTTGAAAGCCAGAACCGAGAGGGCAGCGGCGAGGATAAATTGGGTTTTCATGATAGTGCTCCTTGTTGCAGTAATCGGGTTGGTGTCGCTATGGGTTTAAGACTACGCCGATTAATTTGATTAAAAAGCGCAAAAAATTGCCTTAAGTAATCAGTTAATTCGATGTATAGCGCCACGCGAAAACAAGGTAGAGGGCTGCTCTACATTCCGTTCAGGCGTTATGCCGGGCAGTGGTCTTTGAGGTTTCGCTGAGATTGATAGTGGGCTAACAAAATTAACTGACTATTAATTCAAGAAAATCGAATCAGCGGTGTTGCGGGGGAGGGGGAAGGGAGGCAATCCAGGCCCTGCAAGAACCCGTCATAGGGCTCCTGCAGGCCAGGACATCACGCTAAGGCAAGGCTTAGTCGGTGGTGATGCGCGAGTGAGTACGCGTGTCTTTCATGGTCGCGTACACCAGCAGCGAGCAGGCGATGCACGCTGTCACGTACCAGTAGTAGCCGGTTTCCATGCCTGCGCTCTTGAACCACAGCGCGATGTATTCAGCGGTACCGCCGAAGATCGACACCGTCAGTGCGTAAGGCAGGCCAACACCCAGTGCGCGGATTTCAGTCGGGAACAACTCGGCCTTGACCACGGCGTTGATCGAGGTGTAACCGCTGACGATGATCAAGGCGGCCATGATCAGGAAGAACGCGCCCCACCAGGTGGTGATGGTGTGCAGGGTGGTCAGGATCGGCACCGTGAACAGGGTACCCAGCACGCCGAAGGCAATCAGGATCGGGCGACGGCCGATTTTGTCAGACAGCCCGCCCACCAGCGGCTGGATGCACATGAACAAGAACAGCGTGGCGGCGGAAATCGTGGTGGAGTCCGAGATGCTCATCCCGACCGTGTTCACCAGGTATTTCTGCATGTACGTGGTGTAGGTGTAAAACGCCAGTGTCCCGCCCATGGTCAGGCCAACCACGGTCAGCAGCTCTTTGGGGTGGCGCATCAGCGTGCGCATCGCGCTTTCTTTTTTCTCGACCTTGACCTTCTTGAACGACTCGGTCTCTTGCATGCCGCGACGCAACCACAGCGCGACCACGGCGCACAAGGCACCGATCACAAACGGAATACGCCAGCCCCAGCTGTACAACTGCTCTTCAGTCAGGGTTTGTTGCAGGATGATCAACACGCCCAGCGCGATGAGCTGGCCCGAGATCAGGGTCACGTACTGGAAGCTGGAGAAGAAGCCACGACGCTCCTTGGTGGCCATTTCACTGAGGTAAGTGGCCGAGGTGCCGTATTCGCCACCCACCGACAAACCTTGCAGCAAACGGGCGAACACCAGCAATACCGGGGCCCAGACGCCAATGGTCTCGTAGCCAGGGGACAGGGCGATGACCAGCGAGCCGAAACACATCAGCAAGACCGACGCCATGAGGGCGGCTTTACGGCCTTTACGGTCTGCGTACAGACCCATCAGCCAGCCACCGATAGGGCGCATCAAAAAGCCCACGGCGAAAATCGCGGCGGTGTTGAGCAATTGAGCGGTGGTATCGCCTTTCGGGAAAAAGGCCTTGGCGAAGTACAGCGAGAACGCGGCGTACACGTACCAGTCGTACCATTCGACCATGTTGCCCACCGAGCCACTGAAAATGGACTTGATGCGGCTGGAGGTGGTTTTGGCTTGGGGTGCTGCAGACGCAGACCCGGCAGGCAGGGTGCTTGAGTTATCCATTGAATGGATCCTTGTTTTCTTGGTTTTGTTATAGCGCGGCAAAACGCGAGCTTGCGGGGGCTATAGCAGAACTTGTGCCAAGGCTTGAATGCCCGGTTTACAAGGGTTTCAAACAAGGAATGAGCGGGAATCCGCTGGTTAGTGGTTATGCGTAAGCGGAAATCCGCCTACAGATCACAAATCTGTAGGAGGGGCCGCGCCTTCGACGCCGCGCTGTCGCGCAGCAAACAGGCCGCCGAGTATCTTCAGCATCCCCCAATCGGTTCCCTCTCCTTCG
>NZ_WIVR01000115.1:0-6613 GCF_009600525.1 Pseudomonas sp. FSL R10-1350 | reverse complement strand
GGCCATGGTCAGCGCCGCATCCGGCCCGCGAAACGGGATGGCCGAACGGCCCTGATAATGGTTGGCGCTGATCCCTGCCGCGGCCTTGCCACAGCCTTCCACGCCGATGAGGGTGGGGCCGGTCGGCGTGGCCAGGGACATCAGCCAGAAGCTGTCGCCACCGATCCCGTTCATATGCGGATAAGCCACGGCAATGGTGGCCGCCGCAGCGACCATGGCTTCGACGGCATTGCCGCCTTCGCGCAAAATCGCCAGGGCCGATTGTGAAGCCAGGGCGTGGGGCGCCACCGCGATACCGCGCCGACCACGGACGGAATTAAACATCGTGTTTCTCCAGTACAAAACCCGTGCAAACCGCGCCCGGCCGCTACTGCCGGGCGCGGTGTCAGGCGGCCCTAGAAGGCGTAGTTAAGCTCCAGACGGTTCTGGAAGAAATCGCTCTTTTTCGGCGAGGTTTGCACCCCCACCCAATCAGTCACGCTCAAGCCCTTGAGGGCGCCGTCAAACGAATAAATGCCATACAGCAGGTATTCGGACTGGTTAATGCTGCTGGTACCGGCGGTCGGCGTCAGGTCCATGTACGAGTAGCGCGTGCCTACATAGAGGTTTTGCGTGGCGCTGGTGCTCACATCCAGCGAGTAGGCGTTACCGGAGCCCAGATCCTGCGGGCTGGTGAAAAACGGCGCTGCAAAGTAAGGGCCGCCGGCGGTGTTGTGGGCATACGGGGTGACCAGGCTGCCATTGTTATAAGCGTTGGGCGCTGCCTGGATATGGTCATAGCCCAGGGCAACCTTGTAAGCCTTGTAGTCCACGCCCAGTTGCGCGCCGAGAGTGGTGCTGTCGACCTTGCCGGCCAGTTCACGCCCATCACCTGTTCCGCGCATATATTGAATCCCGGCATTAGGCCGCCAATCGCCCGTCACCTTGGCCACGTGAGCCTCGCCGTAGTTCAGGTTGGTGTAGTCATAGTAATGCTCGTGCCATAACTGGCCGCTGTACTTCAGGTCGCCGATGGTCACTGCACGACCGCCGCCGATCACCGCCACGCCTGCAGTTTCTTCGGTGGTGGAATAGGTGTTGGTCTTGGAGAAACGGTCGTCGCCCCAGCCTTTCCAGCGATAAAAACGGGCCAGCGACAAGAAGTTGTCTTTGTCACCGTAATGCACGTTCAGGCCTTGAAACAGGATTGGTACATTTCGCCAGTCATAATCACTGATAAAGGGCAGATCGACGCGCTGGTTACCGGCGGTGATTTTAAAGTCATCATGTTCCCAACTTATATACGCCTCGCCCACGTTCGCCACATCGGTACCAATATCGGGAAAGGTACTGGCTTTATCATCGGGGCGATTGATTGTGGTTTGACCAATCAAACTTGCGCCCAATCGGAAACCGTTCAGTGCCGCTGTTTCATACTTGATAAAACCGCCATAACCCACAGTGTCCTGATTCAAGTGTTTGACGAAGTAGGCGTTGGTGTCCGTGTAGTAACGCAGGCGCAGCGCGCCAGAAACTGTGCCTTGGGTCAACATGTCTGCCAGGTCGTCAGCCTCGGCGGACGTGCCCGGTGCATCAGCCATTGCCGCGTTACTTATTGCGCTCAACATGAGAAAGCCGCCTAGACCAATAACGTGAGTGATAGCCGAAAAACTGCGAGGCGCCATTAGAGTGCTCCAAATAATTAAATAGGTTCGCGCTGCCTGTTCCAGTCAGCGTCTTAATGGCAGTTTTTGCGTTTAACACTCAAAGTTATAAATAGCTTTTACGTTCATTCAGTCATGCAGCCGATGACCGTGATCATCGACCTGACATTACAGACTGCGACGTTTTTATTATGTAAATGCAACAGGGATCAGTGCGCCGTGGAGTCCGGCTTATTGGCAAAATGCTCCATGGAAAACGCTGATACTTCTTCCAGCAACGTCACTATTCGAGTGGCTGCACGTTTAACCAGTATTTCGCCGCGTTCGGTATCTGCCGCCGCCGCATTGCCACACGCGCCGCTGGGGTGGAGGTCCTGGGCTTGCCAGCCGAAGCCTACGGCGCCTTCGGGGGACAGCATGCCGCCTTTCTTCTCAAGCCCCACCGATAGCGATTCCCAATGCTTGGCGTGGTCCATGTCCACCAGGTCGCCGTGCAGGTACAGCATCATGCTGGTTTCGACTTCCCCGGCATGGATGCCGTGCTTGAGTTCATGCTTGTTGAACAAGTCGCCCATCTCGGTCACGGAGTACCAGGCGCAACCGACCGCCATCATCCCCAGTTCGATGCGCAAACGGCGGCACACGACCTCCATGATTTGCGGCTGACCGCCGTGGGCGTTGACGAAGACAATCTTGCGCACACCCGCCCGGTACGCGCTGTGCGCGACTTCAAACCAGAGTTGGGCCAGGGTGTCGGCAGAGATCGTCAAAGTGCCGGGGTAGTCGATGTGTTCATCGGACTTGCCGATCGACAGGGTGGGCAGCACCAGCACCGGGAAGTCCTCGGCCATGTTGCGAACGGCTTCTTCGATAATGCCGTTGCTGATCGCGCTGTCCACTTTGACCGGCAAGTGCGGGCCATGTTGTTCCACCGCGCCCACCGGCAGCACGGCCACGATGTTGTGCATGTCCAGGCGGGCGAAATCCAGTGCCGTCAGGTCCCACCACCAATGCGATTTCAATTTCATGCGTTTCACTCCTTCAAGGGCTATGACGTTGCCGCCATCAGCGACACGTGGGCAGACACAATTCGCCAACTGGCGTCAGTGCGCAGCCAGGTCTGGCTTTGTCGACCCACCACGGCGGTGTTTTCTCGTTTGAATTCCAGGTTGCAAATGGCCACGGCGTCGCCGAAGCAGGTGATTTCACGCCGCGTCACCACGCGTTTGGGCGAGCCGCCCGTGCGGCCTTTACGAAAGTCGCGAATGGCGTCGATGCCGTACAAGTTCTCGCCCACGCCATAACGCAGGGTGACCGGCGAATCGCAAAACAAGCCGTCGAGGGTTTCCAGGTCGTTGTCCATCAAGGCCGTTTCATAACGATCACACTGGGCCGTGACTTCGCTGAGCACCTGCGCCGAATCGACAGCGAAGGGGCCGATAGTCAGTTGTTGCATCACTCACACCTCGTATCAGAAAGACCTTTGATCAGCTCTGTGGACTGGGCCACGAACCCGAAGCACTGGCGCGTGTTGTACACCGCCGCCGCCATGCAATACGCAGGTGAGGTGGTAGCGCAGCAGTCTTCGAGCAGGATGCAGTCATAACCCGCCGAGTTGGCATCTTGCAGGGTGTAGAGCACGCACTGGTCGGCATTGACCCCGGCGAACAGCAGGGTGCTGACCTGCAGATTGCGCAGGATGCTGTCCAGATCGGTGTCCTTGAACCCTGACATCCTGAACTTGTTGACCTGAACATCGCTTGCTTCGACGGTCAGCTCATCCACAACCTGTGCCGACCAACTGCCCGCCTGCAAGACCGCCGCTCCGTTGCCGGGCAGCGGATCACCCAGGCCCACACCGCGACCATCGGGGTTGTATACATGCAAGACCGCAGGCGGCAGGTTGAGCCGGTCGGGCCGATTGCCCCAATTGACCCACACCACCGGCACCTGATGGGCCCGCAGCACCGGCAGCAATGCCTGTAGCGGCTGAATCGGGCGCCGTGCTGGCGAAATGTCGACACCGATGGAGCTCAGCCAGCCCTCGGGGTGGCAAAAGTCGTTCTGCATGTCGATGACCAGCAGCGCGGTTTTCGTCAGGTCAAAGCGGATCTCGCGCTGATTGTCGGTCACACTGACCGGCCTGGGCTCTGCACCCTTGCGCACCATGTCGACCCTCTGAGCGCTCACCTGCCAGGCGCCAGCCGGGCTGGCCCCCAGTTGCACCAGCGATGCAGCGCGAACTCGTTGCGTCATGCCTGGTCACCACGCAGTACCCGCAGGTCTTCGGCGTCCAGCTCAACGCGTGTGCCGGAGCGAATCAGCTCGGCAAACCCTTCGTTGGGGGTCATAACGGTGAGGGTGTAGAGCTTGTTCGGGCCGGTGTTGCGAATCACGTGTTCGCTGCCAGGGCGCAGTAACAAACTGTCGCCTTTGCGGATAGACAGTTGCTCACCGTCCGACACGGCCACGCCTTCACCCGACAACACAAAGAAGAATTCGTGGGCGAGGGTGTGGGAGTTCGGCGGCGTGGCGCCGCCGAGGTTAAAAATCTCGATCACGAAAATCGACTCCACCTGATCCTTCGCCGGGTCGAACAGCACCGCAAAGTAGTTGGTATCCGTTGGACTGATCCGGAAAACTTCAGCGGCCTGTGCCTGCTGAAACGAAAAGCTTTTCATGAGGGTTCCCTCTGCTGATGGCAGCCTGGACTCGCCGGTAGCTGCTGTCGATGTCAAGCCGATAATGGACGCGAAAAAGCTGCATTAAAAGCATCAAATTCTTGATAGGGTGTTGCCTTTAAGTTCACACGGAAATGCTCATGCACAGCCGCATCCTCAACTACCTCGACGAGGTCGTACGCACCGGTTCCATCCGTCAGGCTGCCGAGCGGTTGCACGTCTCTGCCTCGGCCATCAGCCGCCAGATCATTGCCTTGGAAGAAGACCTCGGCACCCCGATCTTCAACCGTACCGCCCGCACCCTGGTGTTGACCGCTGCCGGGGAAGTGCTGATCCGGCACATCCGCGACACCTTGAAAGACATGGCGCGCACCCAGGCCCTGATCGATAGTCTGAAGGGCCTGCGGCGCGGGGAAGTCACCCTGTGTTTCATGAGCGGTTTGGCGGCCAGCCTGATCCCCGGCGCCGTATCGCTGTTTTTGAAGAAAAACCCGCGCGTGACCATCAAGTTGCAATTGATGACCACCGGCGAGGAAATCCTCGAAGCGGTCGCCTCCGGCGCGGCTGACCTGGGCGTGGGTTTTGACTTTGCCAACCAGCCGGGGTTGATCCACTTGAGCCACTCCATTGCCCGCCTGGGCGCGGTGATGGCGCCGGACCACCCCCTGGCCGAGCGCTCGACCCTGCGCATTGCCGAGTGCATGGACTACCCGCTGATCCTGGCGGATGGCACCACCGCCATTCGGCCCTATCTGGACCGCGTGTTGTCCAAGGCGCCGCCATCGTTGACCACCTGCGTAGAAACCAACGCCATTGAAACCATGCGCAGCCTGGCCATGTCCGGTCACTTCATCACCTTTCTGACCCTGTTCGACATCGACTCCGAGCGCCAGCAAAAGCGCCTGGTGTATATCCCCGTGCAGGAGTTCACCCAAAAGCCCCAGAGCCTCATGCTGGTGGGCAAAGAAAAAGGCATGTCCGCCATGGCCAGCGTGTTTGCCGAAAGCCTTAAAGTGGCGCTCTTGCGCACCACCGAAACGGGGTGAAAGGTGCCCTGTCGCGCAGCTAACAGGCCACTGTAGTCGCTGACGAGGTACGAAGGCTGCGATCGGCTGCGTGCAGCCGTAAAAACCTTCCACCTCGGTATTCTTGGGTACATATCCATTGTTGCGACAACGGCCACTTAGGGTTCCGGCCTTACGCCGCGTTACTTTGAAAAATCAAGATCAAAAGCCAGATCAAGATCAACAGATCGCGAGCAAGCTCGCTCCTACAAAATTTTTAGAATCAATAACTTATTCTGTGTTTGATAAGAGGGGCCGCCCCGTCTTCGACGCCGCGCTGTCGCGCAGCAAACAGGCCACCGAATATTTTCAGCATCCCCCAGTCGGTTCCCTCTCCTTCGGGAGGGCTAGGGTGAGGGGGCTCTTAGATCAAGATCAAAAGATCGCGAGACAAGCTCGCTCCTACAGGGCCTTTAGAATCAATCAGTTATTTTATGTTTGATAGGAACTGGCTAGCCGTCGAATCAGCTCGAGATCCGAGCCCGCTCGCGCGACAAACGACAACCCCAATGGCGCACCTTCCAGGCTGCCCAATGGCAAGGTGATTTGCACCAGCCCGGCATGGCCCGCCACCGATAGCAAGGTCAGCGCCGCGTTGCGGTACTGTTCAAGCCCCGATTGTGCTGCAGTGCGCAGCGGCGCAGGCCCCGGCGCGGTGGGGTAAACCAGTACCGTGCCGTCTGCCAGCACCTGCTGCAGCCCTTCACGGATGGCGGTGCGCTGGTTGCGCGCACCATTGAAGGCCGCTTCGCTCAGTTGGCTCGCCGCCTGAAACCGCTCGTTAATCCCCGGGCCAAAGGCAGGCCGTCGCCGAGTAATCCACTCTCCCAGCAAATGCCAGATTTCATACCCCTGATGAGTACGAAAGGTCGGCAGCAAGCTGTCGCGTGTTTCAGGGTCGAACAGCACCCGTTGTTCACACCCTTGCGGCAGGTAAGGCCGCAAGGCTGCCTGCACCGGGGCACTGCACAGCGCCCATAAATCGGTCGGCGCCACCCAGCGAGCCGGTGCACCCGAGGTCACTGGCTCGCACAGTGCGTTAGCCAGTCGCGTCAACGTGGCCAAATCGCGGGTGAAAAAACCCGGCACGTCGTAACTGGGCGCCAGGCCCAGCATGCCTTGCGACGAAAACAGCCCATGGCTCGGCCGCCAGCCCACCAACCCGCAAAAGGATGCAGGCAGGCGCACCGAACCGCCGGTGTCGCTGCCCAGGCCGATATCGGCC
>NZ_WIVR01000114.1:0-6712 GCF_009600525.1 Pseudomonas sp. FSL R10-1350 | reverse complement strand
GGCTCTGGCTCTGGCGCGGGTTCAGCAACCACCACCGGCGGCGCTTCAACGGGCGCGGCCGGTGCAGGCACGCTGCCCACCACATCGGCCAGAATGATGCCTTTCCATACCGGCGGCGCAGCCTTTTCATCGCCAGCGGCTCTGGAGGTCACGTCGCGGCCGGGCAGCACCACGCCGTGATCCTTGGTCCCGGTCGCGGGCTCGTTGAGCACGAAACTGAACGTGGTGTCGACGCTGCCTTCCAGCAGCGTGTCAACGATTTGCGGGCCGACCAGCACTTCCAGGCTCTTGCCATCGGCGGCCAGCGGGAACTCCGGCACCTGGAACCAGAAAGGGTTGTTGCTCCACTTCTGGCCTTCGTGCAGGTAGTGATCGTCGCTGTTGCGCTGGAGGGTGAACTCCAACTGCTGCTGCGACCCCTTCCACCCTTTGATCACCAGACGGGCGTAGCCGTGGGCGTGTGGCTCTAACGCGAGCAAATTGACTCGAATCGGCATTGCTTAAATCGCCTTGTAGGCTTTGAGCACGTGGCCCAGCCGTTCATTTTGTTCAGGGGTTATTTCACTGCCCGCGCCATGCCCGGCATTCGCTTCGGTCATGGCCGCCAGGGCCGACATCCAGTCCGTCAGAAAGGTCATGGCGGGCATGCCCACCTGTTCGGGCAGTGTCGGCAGGTAGTGTTCAGGCTCAGACTCGTGCGATGCCTGCGCCGGGGCGGTGTTGACCGGCGCGTAGAAACCAAACACCGGGTTGCCATGGCGGGCGCGGCTGGCTGGGCGTTCCGTGGCGGGCTGGGTGAAATAGCCAAACCAGGACACAAAGTCGCGCAGCACGATCTGCACTTCGAGCACTTGTCGCTCGGCCAGCCGTTCGCGGCGGGCGTTGGTTTCTGAGCACTTGGCGACAGCCGCGCTCAGTTGCTCCAGCACCTGGGCGCGATAGGCCCCCACGATCACTTCTGCGACCACGGCATCCATGAGCTTTTTGTCGAAGCCCAGCAGCGCCAGCAAACCGGTGTTGTTGCTCAAGTGGCGCAAGTGCGCGATCCACATGTTGAACGCAGCACGGGCGAAGCGTTGGGCACTGTTTTGCGGGCCTTGGGGTTTGGCCAAAGGCGCATCGGCCTTCACGGCCTTGCCGCTGACCGGCTCATCGTCGTAGCCGTCGTCAAACGCCCAGCCACTGCTGACCGGCGCAACGGGCGCCGCGTCTGGCTCGACCTCGGCCGGGGCGACGAGCGCCTCGTTATCGTATTCACCGCTCAGGTACAACTCACGCACGGCGGCCACCGGCAGTTGCAGATGGCTGATGAAATCACCCAGCTTCTGGCCGCGCAGGCGCAGGCCCGAATAGATCATTTGCGCTTGGACGCGCTTGGCTTCAATGGCGCCATCACCGTCGGGCATGTGCCATTCGGACACGCCTTGAGTGGTGAACGAGGTCAGCAATTCTTCGAGCCGCTCACGCTGACGCTGGAGTTTGAAGTCCAGGCTGGCAACCGCCCGGATGCCCGAGATGATGCGGGTCATGCCACCGTCGCCGCCCAGCACCGCTTGCCAGGCTTGGGCCGGTTGGCTGAAGTGCTGCTTGACCTGTGGCGCTTCTTCAAACGCCCCGCCGATGTCATCCAGCACCGGCTGATACTCCGGCAGGATGCCGGTTTCGAGGCGGTTGCTGTCGTAGCCCACACAGACGAAATCTTCGTGAGGCTTGCGCACCAGGTAGGTGTTGTTGAAGGGCACGCCATCGGCCCAGTCATTGAGCCAGTCATGACGGCCAAAGCGCTCGGTCATCGCCGACTGGATCATCCCGCCCCAACTGTCGGGACGCAGCCCCGGTGCCATCTTGACCATGGCGTTGATCCGCAGGTCGAGCATGGTCATGGCCCAGATCAAACCGCTGCTGCGGGTGGCGCGTTCCTTGGGGGTCGCGCCTTGGGTGTTTTCAATCCAGCGGGTCAGGACCGGGCCGATTTCGTTGATTTCGATGCCTTTGTTCGAGTTGGTGCACAGCACCAGGGCGTTCATTTCCTGGTTGTCGGTGTAGCGCTCGAACAGGTACGCGACTTTACCGCGCAGGATCAACTGCGACACCGGGTTGTCGCCTTCTCTCAACGCCGGGTCACTGATCTTGGAGAAATCGGTCAGCGACATGCGCCCGCGATAGCCGGGGAAGTCGAGCAGATCGACCTCGTTCACAATCGGGTCTTTGGGGGTTTCAACCAACCGGAAGGTCATCTCCGAGGTCAGTGCCGCCAAGTGCGACACCAGCACGCTGCGCGGTGTTTGCAACTGCCCGTTGAGCAGTGGGCGCACATCAATCGGGTGGTCTTTGGCGGTGCCGAAGCGAGCCAGAATATCCACGCTCATGATGCTGTCGCTCTGCACTTCACGGCCCTTGTCATCCAGGCGGAACAACGCGTGCAGCGGTGCGAACACGGTCGCAGGCAGCCCCAACTGGTGCAGGCTGCCGGCCAGCGAGGTGTAGACGTCTTTCAGAGCCGGCTCATTGCCCCACAACAGCGAAAACAGCTGCGTGCGCTCTGCCACCGTGAGGCGCGGCGCGAGCTTGAGCACGCGCGGCCAATAGGCGTGGTCGAGCAGGCTGACAGCGTTGGCAAAACTGGTTTTGAAGTAGTCCCACAGCGAGACCACATCGTCAGCGCTGATGCCCGGTAGCACAGGCCCATTCTCACGCCCTTCGAAGGGTTTCAATGCGGCCTGGATCACCTCGTCGGTGATGCGAAAGGTGACCCGCGACTGATCAAAGTCCTTGAACCAGGAGTTACCCAGAATCTTGATCAGGTCGGCTTCGCCCAACAGCTTGAGTTCGACCGGGTATTGATCGTCATCCGAGGCCTTGGCGTGCCGACTGAAGCGCGTCACCAGGCCCGTTGCTTCCTTGCCCACACCGGCCGGGTTGACGTGCTTGAGGAAGTCGACACGGCGCCCGCCCATCAGAGTTTCCAGGCGCTCGTTCTGGCCAGCGGCCAGCGACAGGATCAAGTACGACTTGCCCGCTTGCGAGATGCCAAAAAAGCCGAGGGTCATCGGCCGCGTGGCGGCACGCTCATGGTTTGCCGCCTCGTTGCGCACGCGGTGCAGGTCGTAACTCAAATCATCGGCCTGACCGTCCAGGCTCGGCGCTGTCGGGCGGGTTTGCTCAATCCAGTCCAGGGCGCTGGCTGCACCGGCATGAACGGCTGCCCAACGAGCAGACAGGGCTTTTTGTTCCGGGGTCAGTTCGTTCATGAGTGCTTCACTGTTCCGCTGTCGAGCCAATAGGTGTTGTCCCCCAGACTCGACACCAGCAGGGTGTTGAGCTGCAGGTGTACGTCATTTTTGTCCAGGCGCTCCGCCGTGTTGGAGGTCACGCTGCGCACCTCCAACTGGTCGCTGACCAACCCGGCGTTGGCCGTTTCCGGGTTCTTCGCAACCTTGAAGCGCACGCTGGCGACGGCGCCGCTGCCATCCCGGGTGCCGGTGGCCATTTTGCGTTTGCCTTCGTCGGTGAAGCTCAAGCTGTACAGCGGCGAGGCCGCCCAGCGCTCAACACTCAACTGGCGAAAGCCCAGACGGATGGCCGAAGGCATGGCCAGGGCCGGTGTCACCGCCTGTTCTTCTTCGCTGTCCCCGGCCAGCTGGATGCAGCCGCGCTCGGTGCGGATATCGCGGAACAGCACGTCGCGGTCGCGGATGCTGTTTTCCAGGTCGATGACCCCGATGTGTTTGATGGTCGAGTACGGCACCAGCTTGTCAGCACGGAAGTAGAAGCCGTGAACACTGTGGTTGGCGCACAACAGGCAGAGCATCGCGCCGACCGCTGCGGTGCTTTTCGGGTCGTCGATCAGGCCGTTTTTGTGGAACGGGTACCAGCCGCCCGTGCGGTAGCTCTGCATCGGTACGATGCGCCCGGGCACCAACGGCAGGTTTTGCCGGATAAACGCCTGCACGCCGGGCAGGCGCGAAGGCCGACCGGTCAGCAGCAAGACGTCGCACGGGTAATGCGCGATCACTTCACACAGCGCACTGAGCGGCTTGCCAATGTTCACGCCGTCATTGAGGAACATGTCGTGAATGGCGCGCAGGTTGAAGGTGATTTTGGTGTCCAGCAGGTCGAATACTTCGCCGCCGGTGTCACGGCGTACCGCACCACTGACGTAGTTCAGCACGCTGAGGTTGATGTCGCTTTCAGTCAGCAACTGGCGGTAGGTGTAGGTCTCGGGCGCCGCCGGTGCCAGCGGGTCGAATTGCTCATAGGCCCTGAGCAGCGCCAGCCCCAGTGGGGTAAGCACTTGCAGGTTGAGCTGCTGGCGCAGCACCTCGTTTTGCGTACTGATGGTTTCACTGCCGCACAAGCGTGACAGCAACGAGTCCGGCGACTCGACCCTGGCCTCGCGAAAGCCTTGCTCCAGGCTCGGCAGCACGACGCGGTGAATCATGTCCAGGAGGATGTCATCGCCCGCGATCTTGAAACTGTCTCGAAACAGTTGCTTGGGCACGATGTGTACGTTCATGCCGTGTACCGCACGGGCACCCGGATCGATTCGGTACTCGGTAATCACCAGGTCCGTGGTACCGCCACCAATATCAATGCTGGCCACGGTAATGCGATCGCGGTCGGCTTTATCAGGGCGCGCCAGGGTGGCAAAAAACTCTTCCGGGTGACCGGCAAAGTTCTCGGCAATTTCGGTGTAGAGGTACACCAGTTGCCCGCACGAGGCCTCATCCCAGTCGATGTTGATGAGTGGCAGCGGGGTGGTCGGGCGCGTCGTTTGATCGGTGTACGGATCTTCGTCGCTGTTGTGCCAGCCCATGCTTTTCCAGACCAGGCCAATGGCTTGCGACATACGCTTGCCCAGGATGCTGCGTTCAGCCTGTGGCATGCCGGGCGGCACGGTCAGGGTGATGCTGTTGAGCTGGCGCGGGATACCGGTTTTGCCCTGGCGCGCACGCTGGGCCGGGCTGTTGATCTGTGCCAGCGCCTGGGTCAAGACCTCGGCCAGCATGAACGTCATCAGCGAGCTGCGCGAATAGAGCGCCTTGAACACCGGCATCTGGTCGTCTTCGGGCAGGCTGTACAGCGCCTCACCTAGGTTGTTGATCAGGTGCGAAAACGGGGCGGCCGTCGCGGGTGGCTCGCTGTCATTTTTGATGTAGGAGTTGTTGAAGCGCCAGCCATGGTCGTAGGCGTTTTCATCCCACAGGTAGCGCTTGGGGCTGGACAGGCCGGTTGAGCCTTCGGTGCCACGACGCAGACTGGCCAGGCGCCCGGCTTCGTTGCCGACTCGGGCAATGGTCGGCCACTGGAACGCATCGTGGCGCCCGCTTTTGCTCGAAAAATGATCTTTGCCAAACGAAGTCTTGGAGAACTCGACGCGGCTTTCAAAGGGCTGGTTGTAGACATGCTCCGGGGCCAGCAGGTCGCGCAACTCCAGCACGTAGTTATTCTTGAGGCCCATGCGGTCCACGCCCTGGTTCTCAATCAAGATCCCGCAGGTACGCGAGTTGCCGACGTCCAGAATCAGGTCCACCGGTATCGGTTTGGTCTGGCTCTTTGCTCCGTTGGCGATCACCGTCAGCTCTGGCATCACAATCACCGGCTGCGCCGGGTTCGGCCCGATTTGCTCGACCCGCTCAAGCAGGCTCAGCAGGTTAAGGTAGTGCGCTTGCGGGTGTTTTTCGTCTTCCTGGTCTTGCAGCAGGTCGCGGTCGACCCGGACGCTGGCGTCACGGAATGCTTCCAGCAACCACTCCTTGACCCACGGCAAATCCTGGAACCAGCGCATTTGCGCCAATTTGGACGCTACGCGGAACGACACCCCGGAGCTGACGTCTTCGTCATTAGGCGCCAGGTAGGCCATACCGTCTTTTTTGCCGATTACACGCGTGTCGAGGGCCAGTGTGAGGCGGTGCGTGTTGCCATCAATGTCCGGCTCCGCCAGCTTGACGAAGCGCATGCGCGCCCAGTTGCTCGGGCCTTGATCAAAGGTGTAGGGCGGCATGTAGCGGAAGAACGGCAAAGGCAGCCAAAGCCCGTCCAGCAGGGCGAGGCTCTTACTGATCGGCAGCCAAAAGTCCGGCTCGGCCTTTTGCCGTTTCTCGTGGTCAATTTCGTAGAAGTACGACTCGTCGGTGTGCACCTGCAAACGGCACAACACGTCGCCATCTATCAACGTAAAGGCGCCATTGGGGGACGTTATCTGGTCCTGACGGAAGGCGAAATCCATGAACTGGATGCCCGTATCACTGACCAGCTTTACGACGTCTTCAAACTGGGTAACTTCTGGCAACATGTCGAAATCTTCCCGTGCTTATTCGCCCATCTGCCGCATGGAGATGGGGAACTGCTTGTCTTCATAAATTCCGCTGCAATCAGCAATGCTCTTGGCACCCTGACGGCAATCAACCTTTGGCATTTCGTAACGGCTGCCGTCGCCGCAGGCCGCCTGGCCCAGGCTGTTGATCGACAGGTTGCCGCCGTGCATGGCCGCCGTGACCGGGCCTGTGCAACTGATGCCGTCGGGCTTGCGCACCACGACCTGGCCCTGGCCGTCTTTAAACTGGTACTCAAGGCGCAACGGCTTGCCGGTGGTTTTGTCCTGAATACCTGCCCCGGCGCGGAAGCGGCCGTTGAGGAAGTCCGCCTGGCCGTCCGCGGCTTCAGGCGGAATGCTCAACGACTGGCCGGGCACCTCGGGTTTGTCTGGGCC
>NZ_WIVR01000113.1:0-6860 GCF_009600525.1 Pseudomonas sp. FSL R10-1350 | reverse complement strand
GATGAGCACCAGCCGTTCGGCCTCGGCAACCCACTGCTGCTGGTGTCCGGCCGGGCTGTCGGTGCCCCAGAGCAAGGCCGCGTGCGGCAGGTTGTTAACCTCAGTGGCGCGTTTGCCCAGGACTTGAGTGATCCGTCGGGCTTGCAGCGTGGGCTCGCTCAGCCGGGTGCGCAGGTAAGTGTTGGCGGCCGATGCGCTCAGCCCCCAATCGCTTAACGCGCTGGCACCTTGCGCATTGAGCGCCAGCAGCTCACACGGCTGCTGGCCTTCAAGGTCGATCACTTGCAGGCTGTCACCGGGTTGCAAGGCAATCAGCGTCAGGCCGCCCGCCGCCACCCGGTAGCGCTCCAGATTGGGCGCCCGGGCAAACAGCCCTGGTTCGTGGGGCCGGGAAATGCGTGGTGCATTCATTAACAGGCTCCCGGGTCAGCCGACCGACTTGATGGTGGTGGGCGGCTCGCCCAGATACGCCGCCATGGAGTCGTCCAGCGCATGCAGCCACGGCGTGTGGTGGGGTGGCGATTGGGTGCCGGTCATCAGCGAGCGGTACGACTTGTCGCGATAACCCATGATGTTTTCGGCTTTGTCATGCTTCCAGTGCAGGAAGGTTTGATTGACCGCCGTGATGTCGAAGTTCGGGTAGTCGGTGGCATCAACCAACTGCTGGATGTACGCGCCCTGGAATTCGAACATCTGCTGGTTGGTTTCCAGGGTTTGTTCACGGGCCTGCCATTGCTGGCTGTCGGCGGCCCTCTCGGTGTGGTTGGGCAACTCGATGCGCCCCAGAATCACGTCGCGGGCGTACCAGGCTTGGGCGTCGAACATGTTGAACGAGTACCACTGGTCTTGCATGCCGAGGTAGATCAGGCGCGGGTTGGGTTCCCAGAACACGCCCTTGTAGAGGTTCATCGGCCACAAGCGGTTCTCGGTCTTGAGGCTCAATTCGTCGGGCAGGAACGGGAAATGATGCTTGTAGCCGGTGCAAAGAATCACCGCATCGATGTGCTTGCTGCTGCCATCGGCAAACCAGGCGCGGTTATTTTCCAGGCGTTGCAGCTGCGGTTTTTCTTCCCAGTTGTCTGGCCAGGCATAGCCCATGGGCGCGGTGCGATAGCAACTGGTAATGCTCCGTGCCCCGTATTTGTAGCATTGCGAACCGATGTCTTCGGCCGAGTAGCTGCTGCCGACAATCAGCAGGTCCTTGCCCTTGAACTCCAGCGCTTCGCGAAAATCATGGGCGTGCAGGATGCGTCCGGCGAATTGCTCGAAGCCTTCGAAGTACGGGACCTTGGGCGTAGAAAAGTGCCCGCAGGCGTTGATCACGTAGTCGAACTGCTCGCTGGTCAATGTGTCGCTGTTGTAGTCGTGGGCCTGCACGGTAAAGCGCTGGCTGGCCTCATCGAAAGTCACTTGGCGCACCGCATTGTTGAAGCGGATGTAGTCGCGCACACCGGCTTTTTCGACCCGGCCCTTGATGTAGTCCCACAGCACTTCACGGGGCGGGTACGAGGCGATGGGGCGACCAAAATGCTCTTCGAAGGTGTAGTCGGCGAACTCCAGGCACTCTTTCGGCCCGTTCGACCACAAGTAGCGGTACATGCTGCCGTGCACCGGCTCGCCGTTTTCATCCAGGCCGGTGCGCCAGGTGTAGTTCCACATGCCACCCCAATCGTTTTGCTTCTCGTAACACACCAGCTCGGGGATCTCGGCGCCCTTGTCACGGGCCGACTGGAAGGCTCGAAGTTGCGCCATGCCGCAAGGGCCGGCACCGATGATTGCCACGCGTAAGGTCATGATCGTGCCTCGGGTAAGGGGAAATCAGCGAAAGATCACTGTCTTGTCCTGGTTGATGAACACCCGGTGTTCCAGGTGGTACTTCAGCGCTTTGGAAAGGGCCACGGTTTCGGTGTCGCGGCCGATGGCAACCAGCGAGTCGGGCAGGTGGGTGTGGTCAACGCGCTGGATTTCCTGCTCGATGATCGGCCCTTCGTCGAGGTCGCTGGTCACGTAGTGGGCAGTGGCGCCGATCAGCTTGACGCCACGGTCGTACGCCTGGTGATAGGGCTTGGCGCCTTTGAAACCGGGGAGGAACGAGTGATGAATGTTGATCGCCCGGCCTGACAGTTGCTGGCACAAGGTGTCAGACAGGATCTGCATGTAGCGCGCGAGCACCACCAGATCAGTTCCGGTCTCGTCGACAATGCGCATCAGCTCGGCTTCCTGGCGGGCCTTGTTGTCTTTGCTGATCGGCAGGTAAATGAAGCGAATGCCTTCGCGTTCGGCCATGGCCCGCAGGTCCAGGTGGTTGGAGACCACGGCGGTGATCTGCATGTCCAGTTCGCCCTTGCGGTGGCGGTACAGCAGGTCGGTCAGGCAGTGGTCGAACTTGCTCACCATCAGCAACACGCGGGTGGGCTGACTGGAGCAGAACAGTTGCCACTGCATGTCAAAACCACCGGCCAGAGCGCCCAGCCCGGCACGCAAGGCGTCTATGTCGCCGGTGACGCCGTTGTTGAAACGGAACACCGCACGCATGAAAAACTGCCCGGTGAACTCGTCGTCAAACTGCGCCAGTTCACTGATGTAGCACTGCTGGCGGGCCAGGCAGTCGCTGATCGCAGCAACGATGCCGGAGGTCGCCGGGCAGTTGATCTTGAGGATGTAATGTTCGGTCAAAGTGTTCATCAAAGGCTCCGAGGGTAAAAAAATGGGCGGATCAGCCTTTGGCCGTGCGCTTGGTTTTTTGCGGGTCGTCGAAGGGCAGGGCGTGGCTGGCGGCGCTGGCATTGAGGCTGCCGCGCACCTGCAACGGTGTGCCGGGGGTAGCGCAGTCAACGCTCAGGCGGGCTATCGCCATTGAGCGTTTGCTCAGGCGCGAGTACATGGCGCAGGTGATGACCCCGACCTGTTTGTCGCCTTGCCACAGGGTGTCGCCCGCCTCGGCGGGGCGTTCGCCGTCGAGCAGCACGCCAGCGATCTTGAAGCGTTCTTTGCCGCGTAAACGAAAGTGCTCTTCGGCGCCGCGAAACTCGCGTTTGTCGGGGGAGACGGTGAAGTCCAGGCCCATCTCCCACAGGGTGTCCCCGGCCTTTTGGTCGGCGAAGGGGTACATCTGCGAGTTGTCATACGGGAAGAACATCAGTGCGCTTTCGACCCGCAGCCAGTCCAGCGCGGTAAAGGCACACGGGATGATGCCCATGCCCGCGCCGTGCTCGACAATCGCGTCCCAGATGGCCGGTGCGTCGGCGGCCTTGCAGAAGATCTCGTAGCCGCGCTCGCCGGTGTAGCCGGTCCGGGAAATCATCACCGGGCGGTCAAACAGGCGGGTTTGCAGGTGGTGGAAGTACGGCAGCTGGCGAATGCCCGGCACGTATTCCGCCAGAAAATCTACCGCCAGCGGCCCTTGCAACGACAGGTCGTGCAGGTCGTCATCGAACAGCACCGCCACTTGCCGACCTTGCGCCGAACGCACGAGCATTTCGTAGCCGGTGCCTGCGCCGTGCACCACCATGAACGCGTTGGGCCCTGTGCGGTAAACGATGCAGTCATCGACGAACTTGCCTTCTTCGTCGAGCATCGAGGCGTACACCGACTTGCCGGGGTAGAGCTTGGCAATGTCGCGGGTGGTCGCCCATTGCAGCAGGCTTTCGGCATGCGGGCCGACGTAGTGGACTTTTTTCAGCCCCGACACGTCCATCAAGCCTGCGCGGGTGCGGATCGCCTCATGGTGATTGGCCAGCGGGCTGGCATAGGTCCAGGCGGTGCCCATGCCGTTCCAGTCTTCGAGGTGGGAGCCGAGTGCGCGGTGACGCTCGGCCAGTGCAGAAATACGCCATGAATGAGCCATGTCAAAATCCTTGTCTGGAGGAAGGGGGTCAGGAGGCAGAGGTCAACTCTGCGGATCGAATTGCGCCAGCCACTCGACCAGGGTCTGGCGGTAGCGGGTCATGCCCTTGTAATCGGCAATCGGCTCGGGCAGGTCGCGCAGCACCCGGTGCAGGCGGCAACCCCAGCCGGGCTGGGTCACCAGTTCTTGCAGGCTGATCAGGTAGGTACGAATGCTGAACATCACCGCGTTGCTGCGCGGCAGGCGCAGCATCACTTGCAGCTCGACGCGCAGGTGCACCTCCTGGCCGACGTTGTCAGCGGTGATGCGGCCGCGGTCGGCGCCCCATTCGTGAAAGGTCTCGGGCGATGAATCCAGGCGCGGCTTGATCGTCAGCGTCCAGTTCAGGCGCCGGACCGGCTGGCCTGTTTGCAGGTTGAGCAGGTATTTCAGGGCCCGTTCGAAAATGCCCATTTGATGGGCCATTGGCACCGGCGAATGCCATTGTTTGAAGCTCATGCCGGCGTCAAAGGCCAGCGACCAGTCTGCCGGGCTGGTGACGATGCCGGCGTCCATAAACAAGTCGTTGTCGCGTTGATCGAGCAGGGCGAAGTCGCCTTGCACCTGGCGCCCGATAAACTCCAACGGTTCGCACGGCAAGCTGCTGGCGTCACCGAAAACAAAGTGCTGATCAATGTCCAGCAACAGGTTGCGCCAGTGCCAGCGCTCGCCGTCACGATTGAGCACGAACCACTGCGGGTAATCGGCGGCAAGGCTTTCCATCAGCAATTGCAGGGCATCCCAGGCGGCTACCTGCATGTGCGGCAGGACCAGATAGCGGCGCGGGTCTTTGTCCAGCACCTGGGCGCGTTCGGCCATTTCCGAGCGGTAGTGTTCGTCGATGTCGAACGCGCAGTGATAAATCGAACCAGGGTCACGGGAGGTGGCGGGTTCGATGTTCACCGAGTACAGGTAGCTGTCTTCGGTGAACGGGAAAGGGAAGCGGCGAATGGCGGCCGGGCTGTTGCGAAAGCTGAAGTCGTCGCGGTAGCTGAGCACGGGGCTTGATGGGGTGATCATGGTCGACTCCTCCTAGAGATCCAGCGAGACGCAAGGGTGAGCGCGCGAGACGCAGGGCATTAAGAATTCGGCTTGCTCGGCGGGGCTCAGAAAACTGTCGCGGTGCTCGATGACGCCACCGTTGTGGCGCACCTTGCATTGGCCGCACACACCGCCACGGCACAGGTTGGGCACGTTGAGCCCGGCCGCTTCCAGGGCTTCAAGCAGGCTTTGCTCGGCGCCAACCCGTAGTTGCCGGGCGCTGTGCAGCAGGTTCACGTCAAACGGCTGGCCGGGCTGTGCTGCACTGAAGGCCTCCCAATGCACCCGCTGTGCGGGCCAACCGAGGGCGTTAGCCTGCTGGCGAACGGCATCGAGCAAGGGTTGTGGGCCGCAGCTGTAAACGTGGCTGCCCAGTGGCCGCTGGCGCAGGATGTGGTTCAGGTCGGGCCGTTGGTTATAGGTGTGCAGGCGCGTGCCAAGGCGCTGTTGCAACTCATCGACATAGGCATCGCTCTGGCCCTGGCGATACACGTAGTGCAACTCGAAGTTTGCCTGGCGCTGCTCCAGGGCCGCGATGTAGGCCATGAACGGGGTGATGCCGATGCCTCCGGCAATCAATATGTGCAGGCTGGCGGTCGAGTGCAGGGCAAACAGGTTGGCCGGGGCCGACAGTTGCAGGGTGTCGCCCACCTGCACCTCGCGGTGCAGAAAACGCGAGCCGCCGCGTGAGTGTTCTTGCAGGCGTACGGCAATCCGGTAGTGGCGGTTGTCGGCCGGATCACTGGTCAGCGAATAGGCATTGCGCAACGTGCCTGCGGCCAACGGTAAATGGACTTGCACATGGCTGCCGGGGGAGAACGCGGGCAAGTGGCCCGAGCACGGCGTGAAGGTGAACTCGCGCACGGCTTCGGTGAGCATCCGCGTGGCGCTGACCTGCACCTTGAGCGGGCGGCTCATGAGTGCGCTCCTGCATACGGCTGGTCCGGGTTGCGGCACACGCCGATGTAGGCGCCCAGCCGCCGGGAAAAATGCTCGCGCACTTCCAGCTCGACGTCACAGCCCAGGCACGCCAGTTGCGCGGTGAGCGAGGCGGCCTGGAGCAGACCGCAATGCACGCAATACACCTGGCGCGGGCCGCTGAGGGTATGGCTGAGGTCGATTTCCTGTTCTTCGAGCCCGGCGTCGCGGGCCAGGCCATGGATGCGCCACATAAACGCTTCGTCGCCCATCACGTAGAGGTGGCTGCCCACCGTGGCGCTGCCCAGAAGCTGTTGCAGGCGTCGGGCAAAGTCCGGGTGCTCGGCGTTCAATACTTGAGCCGGATCCAGTTCGCTGACAAAGGGCGCGCTGGCTGCGGTGCTTTGCATGACTACGAGGTGCTGGCGGGCATTGGCGCCAAGGGGCGCTGCCTGATAGCGCGGCAGGCTGTGGCGTTGCTCGAGGGCGGCATTGAGGCTATCCGTCATGTGGGCTGTCCTGGCTGATCCACCCCGGGGAACAGGGCGAAAGTGGCGTTTTGTGTTTCCTGTTGGGGAAGATAGTTTCCTAAGGGGAAAATCTTCTCAATCTGGCCAAAGGGCTACCTCTTTGGAGATAAGCCAAGCGTGGCAGGCCTCCGGGGCACGGAAGTTGCTCGTGTTTGCGTGGGTTCACAGGGAGTTAACGAGAGTGCAAACACGATCGCGATGGTGGCCGCTCTGGTTGGGGCGTGTCCGCCCTGAACAGGCAAGCAGCGTGCGCAAGCTGCTGATCGAACTGCCCTTGAGTCAGTTGCACGTGGACAGTGCCGTGAGCGATTTTTTGGACCGTTTTGAAGCACTGCTACCGATGGCCAGGCTTGATCTGATGCTCGCCGAGGAGGGGCCGCAGACTGCGCACTGCGATGTGCTCAAGCGTTGCCCGGCAGTGGCCGGTTGCCCCTTGCTCGATCACCCGGCAACTGACACCGCACATGCCTGCGACCCGTGTCGGC
>NZ_WIVR01000112.1:0-7099 GCF_009600525.1 Pseudomonas sp. FSL R10-1350 | reverse complement strand
GCTCCTACAGATGTTTTGCGTGCAACCTGTAGCAGTTGACGAGCTTTGCGAGGCTACGTCCGGGCGCGCAGCGGCCGTAAAAGAGCCAAAATCAAAAGATCGCAGCCTGCGGCAGCTCCTACGCTTTTACCGCGTACACCTGTAGTCGCTGACGAGGCACGAAGGCTGCGAAGGATCAAAAGATCGCGAGCAAGCTCGCTCCTACAGATGTTTTGCGTGCAACCTGTAGCAGTTGACGAGCTTTGCGAGGCTACGTCCGGGCGCGCAGCGGCCGCAAAAGGGCCAAGATCAAAAGATCGCGAGACAAGCTCGCTCCTACAGGTGTATTGCGTACACCTGTAGCAGTTGACGAGCTTTGCGAGGCTACGTCCGGGCGCGCAGCGGCCGTAAAAGGGCCAAGATCAAAAGATCGCAGCCTGCGGCGGCTCCTACGCTTTTACCGCGTACGCCTGTAGTCGCTGACGAGGCACGAGGCTGCGAAAGATCAAAAGATCGCGAGGCAAGCTCGCTCCTACAGGTGTATGCGTACGCCCGTACGCTTAATCGCTATACGCAGCACTCAATTCAACCGCCGCGTGTTCGAACGCGGTTTTGATTTCTTCGATCACTTGGTCGGTGTGGTCGAAGGAGATATACAACCGGCCGTACGGCGACGGCATGATCAGTACGCCCGCTTCGCGCAATGCAAGGTGCAGGGCTTTGGTAAATGACGGGTTGGCGATTTGCGCGGCCTGTTCGTAGGTGCTCGGGACCACTGCGCCCAACCAGATGCCAAATACGTTGCCGTAGCCGCTGGTGCTCACGGTGAAGCCGTGGCTTTTAAAGATGCTTTCAATGGCGCCACGCAAGGCGTCGCCACGGGCGATGAGTTGCGGGTAGTCAACGTTGTCCAGTTGCGCCAGGGTGGTGGTCACGGCCGCGCAGGCCATGGGGTTGCCGCTGAAGGTGCCGCCGCGTATGACCCGGCCTTCTTCAAAGCCCGCTAGGATGTGGGGTTTAGCGACGACCGCCGACACCGGTACGCCGTTGCCAATGGCTTTGCCAACGCTGGCGATGTCCGGGTCCAGGCCTTCTTGCAGGGCCGCGAGGCCCGGGTACAGGCGAAAGCCCATCAGCACTTCGTCGCTGATCACCAGTGCGCCGTGGCGGTGGGCCACGTCTTGGACGTGTTTGAGGTAGCCCGGCAAGGCCATGATGCAGCCCGCATTGGCCAGCATGGGCTCCAGAATCACCGCAGCAATGTTGCTGTCTTCGGCAAACAGGCGTTCAACATCGTCAAAGTCGTTGAAGCGCAGCAGGGTGGTGCGTTCTGTAGACGGACGCTGGCCGTCGCTGAAGCTCGCTTCTTTGGAGGTGACGTTGCCGTAGCTGATGTCATCGAACCAGCCATCAAAACCCGCCGCCATTTTGGCGATTCTGCCGCGACCGGTGTAGGCGCGCGCTGCGCGGCAGGCCAAGTGCACCGCTTCGCTGCCCGAGTTGGTGAAGATGACTTTACTTAGTTCGCCGGTGTGGTTGGCCAGTGCCGTCGCGGCGCCATGCTCACGCACGTGGGCCCAGGACGGCGCCGCGCTGTCGCTCAGTGCCTGCACGACCGCCGCATTGACGGCGTCATTGGAGTGGCCCAGCAACACGGCGCCAAAGCCCAGCGCGGTGTCGATGTATTGGCGGCCCTGGTCATCCCACAGGTAGGCGCCTTTGCCATTGCGGATAAACAGTTTTTCACCCTTGAGATCAGGCAGGATGCGGGCTGCGCTGGAAACATCACCCACTAGATTCGGCATAAAAACCTCTGAATTTTGACAAGAGTTACCCGCCCCGGGCTGTTGGGCCCGGGAAGGTGTACGGCATGGGTTATTGTTGTTTGACTTTCAGTTTTTCGTTACGTCGTCGCAGCACTTCGAGGGTCAGCAGCATCAATACCGAGAGGATGACCATGATGGTGGCGACTGCGGCAATGTTGGGGCTGATGTTTTCTCGAATGCCCGAAAACATCTGCAAGGGCAAGGTGCGCTGTGCCGGGCTGGACAAAAACAGCGTGACCACGACTTCATCAAACGAGGTGGCAAACGCAAACAGCCCGCCCGAGATCACGCCGGGGGCAATCAGCGGCAGGATCACTTTGAAAAATACCGTCAGCGGCGGCGCACCGAGGCTGGCGGCGGCCCGGCTGAGGTTATTGTCAAAACCCTGCAACGTCGCGTTGACGGTGATGACCACAAACGGCACGCCGAGCATGGCATGGGCCAGCACCAGACCGGTGTAGCTGTTGAGCAATTGCAGCTTGGCAAAGAAGAAGTACAGGCCGACAGCAACGATCACCAACGGCACGATCATGGGCGAAATCAGAAACGCCATGATCACGCCCTTAAAGCGGAAGTTGCCCCGGCACAGCCCCACAGACGCCAGGGTGCCGAAGATCATGGCCAGTGCCGTGGCGGCGGGGGCGATGATAAAGCTGTTTTTAAAGGCTTGACGCCACTCCTGGGACGACATCAGTTCTTCGTACCAGCGCAACGAAAACCCGTCCATGGGGTAGGTCAGGAACGATGACGAGTTGAACGACAGCGGAATGATCACCAGCACCGGGATAATCAAAAACAGCAGCACCAACAGGCAGACCGTCACCAGACCGAAGCGGGCCAGTTTTTCGGCTTTGGACGCATAAGGCGCCATGGTCATGACCTCGACTGGTTAGGGTGGGTGAGTTTGCCGTACACCCCATACAACAACAGGGTGGCAATCAGCAGCAGGCTGCCGAGTGCAGACGCCATGCCCCAGTTAACGGTTTTATTGGTGTAGAACGCGACGAAGTAGCTGACCATCTGGTCCGCAGCACCGCCCACCAAGGCCGGGGTCACGTAGTAACCAATGGCAAGGATAAAGGTCAGCAAGGCACCTGCCGCCAGGCCCGCGAAGGTCTGCGGCACGTACACCCGCCAGAACGCCACAAACGGGTGAGCGCCCAGCGAAATCGCCGCCCGCACGTAGTTGCCGGGGATGTTTTTCATCACGCTGTACAGCGGCAAGATCATGAACGGCAGCAGCACATGGGTCATCGCGATGATCACCCCGGTGCGGTTGAACACCAGTTGCACTGGCGCATCGATAAGGCCCAGAAACATCAGCGAACGGTTGATCAAGCCATCGGACTGCAACAGCACCACCCAGGCGGCGGTACGCACGATCAGCGAGGTCCAGAACGGCAGCAGCACGCAGATCATCAGCAGATTGCTTTTGCCCTCGGGCAAGGTGGCCAGCCAGTACGCCACCGGGAACCCCAGCACCAGGCATAGCAGGGTGACCACGGCGCCGATGGCGAAGGTGCGGGCAAAAATGTCCACGTAGATCGACTGGTTAGGGTCGGCCTTGACGATGTTGCCGGTGGCGGAGTCGATACGGTGATCGAGGGCGGCCAGCAAGAAGTAAGGCGTCAGCGGCGCCGATGCCTGCTTCAGGGCCTTCCAGTAATTAAGCTCGCCCCACGAACTGTCGATGGCAATTAGCGCGTCACGTTTGGACGCCACGTCGCTGGCCGGCAGGTTGCGCAGGGTTTTGGTGATGAGGGTCCGGTAAGCCGGGATTTCATAGCTCAAGCGCTTGGCCAATGCGCCGATCTGGCCGTTCTCTTTGGCGTTGGCCAGGTCGATAACCAGCGCTTCGAAGGTGTGTTCGTTGGGCAGCGATTTGCCTTTCCATAAAGCCAGCGCCTCAACGGTGGCCGGCAGCGCGGTGTTCACATCGGGGTTGTCGACGCTGCGCGAGAGCAGGGTGCCGATGGGGAAAGCAAAGCACACCAGCACAAACAGAAACAGCGGTGCGATCAGCAGCAGGGATTTGAACTTGTAAGAACGTTCGGACTTTCTGAGCTTGGCCCTGAGAGTGGGCGTCTGCTCCTGGGTCTGGCCGGATTGATTGGCGGCGGACTGACTCATGATCGACATCTCAGTGCTTGGTCACGTCCAGAGCGCGGATGTGCTCTGGTGACCAGGAAAGTGAAATCGAACTGCCAACCGTCCAGCTGTTGTTCATGTGCGAGGCCGGCAGCTTGACCATGAAGTTCGGCTGCCCGGCAATTTCGGTGATCATGCGCACGTGGTCGCCCAGGTAGATGTATTCCTGAATGCGCGCGGTCAGCGGTGTGCTGCCCGCTGGGCCGACCACCACTCGCTCGGGGCGGATGCACAGGGCCACCTGGTCGCCCGGCTGGCACTCGGCCACCGGCACGGCGCGGATCAGGCTGCCGTCATCGAGGCGCGCCACGGCATAGTGCTCGTCGCAATACATAAAGGTGCCGAGCAGGGTGTTGTTCTCGCCTATAAATTGCGCCACGAAGCTTTTGTTCGGGGCCTCGTAAATGGCGGTCGGGGTGTCGATCTGCTGGATCACGCCGTCGTTGAACACCGCCACGCGGTCGGACATGGTCAGGGCTTCGCTTTGGTCGTGGGTCACGTACACCACGGTCAGGCCCAGTTGCTGGTGCAGGTGCTTGATTTCCAGTTGCATGTGTTCGCGCAATTGCTTGTCGAGCGCGCCCAGCGGTTCGTCCATCAGTACCAGCTTGGGGTCAAATACGAGCGCACGGGCCAGGGCGACACGTTGCTGCTGGCCACCCGACAGTTGCGCGGGGTAGCGTTTTGCGAAATCGGTGAGTTTCACCATGTCCAGAGCACGGCTGACTTTTTGCTTTTTGTCGACGCTGTTCATTTTGCGGACAGAAAGCGGAAAGGCCAGGTTTTGCTCAATGGTCATGTGCGGGAAGAGCGCGTAGTTCTGGAACACCATGCCGATGTTGCGCTTGTGTGGCGCAAGGTTATGCAGCGGCTTGTCGTTCAGGTAAATCTCGCCATGGGTCGGCGTTTCGAAGCCGGCCAGCATCATCAGGCTGGTGGTTTTGCCCGACCCGGACGGGCCCAGCAGGGTGACAAATTCGCCTTCTTTGATATCGAGGTTCAAATCCTTGACCACGGGGCGTATGCCGTCGTAAGTCTTCTGAATATTTTTAAAACTGACCAAGTGTTTCACGTAACCATCCTCACTTGAGAGCAGGCGCACAGCATCTTCGCCAAGGCATGCTCGCTCATTATTCTGAGAGGCACCGGCGCGCAGATAACGTCGTGGACCTGCCACCGGGGAACCGGTGGCAGGGTGACCAAGAGGCGGGGGTTTACTTCTGGGCGACCCAGGCGTTGAAGCGCTCGGTCAGCGGTTCGATGTTCTCAACCCAGAACTCGACATCGATAGGGATCGACTGCGCAAGGTTTTCCGGGGTGGTTGGCAGGGTGTGCTTCAAGTCTGCCGGAACAAATTCGTTGGCGTTCTTGTTGGTCAGGCCGTAGGCAATGTACTTGGGCAGCTTGGCCTGTGCTTCGGGCTTGCTCGCGAAGGCGATGAAGTCCATGGCTTGGTCTTTGTTCTCGCTGCCTTTGAGCACGGCCCAGGAGTCGATGGCCGATACGCTGCCATTCCACAGGAACTTGAAGTTTTTGCCTTCGTTGGTGTTAAAACCGGTGATGCGGCCGTTGTACGACGAGCTCATCACGATGTCACCGGCAGACAGCATTTGCAGCGGTTGTGCTGCGGCTTCCCACCACACGATGTCCGACTTGATGGTGCCCAGTTTGTTGAAGGCACGATCGACGCCTTCCGGGGTGCGCAACACTTTGTACACGTCGGCAGGTTTGACCCCGTCAGCAATCAGCGCGAACTCAAGTGCGTATTTAGGGCCTTTGCGCAGGCCGCGTTTACCCGGGATTTTTTCCAGGTCAAAGAAGTCTGCCCACGAGGTCGGTTCGGTCTTGAGCTTGTCACCGTCCCACGACAGGCCGGTGTTCCAGACGATATTACCAACACCGCAGTCGCTCACGGCTTCCGGAATAAAATCAGCTTTGTTGCCGATTTTGGCCCAGTCAATTTTTTCATAGAGCCCGGAATCGCAGCCCAGCACAAGGTCTTCGCCTTCTACTTCAACCACGTCCCAGTTAGGCTTGCCGGCTTTGACTTTGGCGTCGAGCACGCCCACTCCGCCATCCCAGCTTTGGTCGAGTACTTTTTTGCCGGTTTGTTTGGCGAAAGGTGCAAAAAACAGCTCGCGCTGTGCGTCCTGAAAGTTGCCTCCCCAGGAGACAATCGTTAGATCACGGGCAGTGGCAACTTGGGAAGCTGCTAAGCCAATGAGGGCAAGTCCATATGCTGCAACAGCGTGGCGTGATTTATGCATTATTAGCCTCTACGCAGATGTTGTGATTCAGTGGTAAAAATTTTTACCACTGGAGGTGTCTCCAGGCAAGCTTTATTTTCGCTGACGGTTTAAACCCTGAATCGCCCGATAAACGGTAAGCGATTGTTTTCTCACATCTAAAATTTAAAAAAGACTGACAAACCCAACTGTCGGTGTTTTTTTTAGCTAGAGTAATAAACGTTTTCTTCAGGGGTGAGCCTGTTTGAAACCGTGCTACTTTGCTGCGCCTGGAGTGTGCAACAGGATACGGGATTACCCGACCTGGTGCGTTTAAGTTGCCTTTACCGTGTAAGAAAATTCGGCAGTTCAAGGTCCACATTAAACTTTGGCCCGCTCGGGTGCCGTTTAGCTAAGGAATTCACCGTGACAGAAACATCGGCGACAGGCCGAAGCCCGCATATCCGGGAAGAGCTCCCTGAAAGCCCGCCAGAGGTTTTGGAGACCGCCACCGTAGGCGCAAGGCTCAAGGCATTACGACAAAGTCGAGGTCTCTCGATCAGGGGGCTGGCAGAGCTGGCCGGTGTGCCGCATGCCACGCTTTCGATTATCGAGCGGGATAAATCCAGCCCGTCTGTGAGCATCCTCAAGCGTTTGCTGCGGCCCTTGAACGTCACCCTCAGCGTGTTTTTTTCCGACTCGGCGGTGGTTGACCGCGCCGTGTTTTACAAAGCCAATGAGCTGGTCGAACTCGCTGATGGCAAGAAGCTATCATACAGGCAAGTGGGAGCGAATCTCGAAAATAGTTCGATGATGATCCTCCATGAGCGTTACGAACCGGGTGCAGACACCGGTGAAGAAGGCGAAGAGCTGTATTCCCACGACGCCGAAGAGGGCGGCATCGTCATTGAAGGGCGCCTG
>NZ_WIVR01000111.1:0-7210 GCF_009600525.1 Pseudomonas sp. FSL R10-1350 | reverse complement strand
ATGCCAGCCCGCCTGCGCCAATCGGGTCCAGCACCCAGGGGCGCCCGGCGTTATGGGCGGCGGCCACGGCCAGGCGCATGCCTTCGACTTGAGCCGTGTTCGGCGTACCGAGGTTGATCAGCACCGCCCCGGCGATGCGCGCAAAATCAGCGGCTTCTTCCGGGTTGTCGACCATGGCTGGCGCGGCACCGGCGCTGAGCAGCACATTGGCCATAAAGTTGGCCGACACCACATTGGTCAGGCACTGCACCAGCGGCGTATTGGCCCGCAGCGCCGCGTGCGTGGCGATCACAGACTCAATAGTCGGGGCAGCAAGGGCAGGGGAGTGATAGCTCATAAACACCTTCGTTGATAAACAAAAATATGTGACACACCCCCTGTAGGAGCGAGCTTGCCTCGCGATCTTTTGATCTTTAAAAGCTCGCGAGGCAAGCTCGCTCCTACAGAGGATGTCTATTTCTTTTTAAAACACATGAGCCAAGCGCAAATTCAGTTGATAGTCGCGTTCAAACCCGCCGCGAACGTTCAGGTCCCTGGCCAGTGTCACTTGCACCTGATCCTTGGCAGTAACGTTGGTGGCGTACAGTGCGCGCCACTGATCAACCCGGGTGCGGGTGCCGTTGTCCACGCCGTCCAGCTGTTGCGCGCCGCCCCAGGTGTGGGAGTAGCCGATTGACACATGGGAGGTGTCAGTCGGGTGATAACTCAACCAGTTGATCACCTGGTAAGAGCGGTCTTGCTTGAGCGTCTGATCACCGCCACCGGCGTCCGTGTTTTTACCGTACCAGGTGATGTCGCCAATCAAGTCCCAGCTCCAGTATTGCCCGAAGCCCTGCACAAAGCCGCCCTGCACAATGCCCTTCCAGCGGTTTTCACCCAGGTTGAAGGCTTCGTGCTTATCGTAAGTGCCGGTGGGCGCGACGATAAACGGCGAAATACCAAACCAGCGGCGCGCCTGCGGGTTGTTCACCAACCACACCGTCGAGGTCAGTTGCACGTCACCGATACCGCTGTTGCCATCAATGGACTGGCCGCCGATTTTCGCGTCATGCAACTGCCCGAACGGCAACACCACTTGCGGGTCAATCGTGTAGCCGAACACCTCCATAAAATGCACGTAACGCAAAATGCCAATGTCAGACCTGAACCGATTACTGCCGTCGACTTTATTACCCGACGCATCGCGGTAAGTGTCTGCCGACGAATGTTGGTAATACAACAGCCCCAGATCAGTGCCCGGTGGCGCGGCAATGTAATCACCCGGATCGGCTTCAGCCGCCTGCGTCTGTTGGGTGATGGACAGCAGGCTGAACAGCGTTAACGGTAAGGCGTAAGTGGTCTTCTTCATGGGTTTATTGAAACGTCTGTCGTCATGTTTACGGGGATGTGGAAATCCGCAAGGGCGACGGTTGTTTCCTGTGGTGATCAGCGTACGCAGGCCGTGCTTATAATCAAAATCACATTTATCACTAACGATAGTGATATAAAAAAGCTGTCCATATGCCGTAAATACATAAGCTTATGACTTTAAATTTAAGCCGCGTACTGCGTTGACAGCCACGAAACAGGCTCATTAGTCTTCGCCCAATCTGAACAGAGGAAGACTCCCGTGGCCCTGAAAGTTTTATGGTATTTGAGCTTTGCCGACGGTACTTATCCGTGGTGCCCGGGCGGGTTATATCCGATTGATTTCGAGCGTTATCGAGCGCTGGCGCAAACCATAGAGCAGGGCGGGTTTTATGGGGCGCATGTTGCAACTTGGCCGAATGATCCGTTTATATCGGCCTCGTTTGCGGCCAGTTACACCCGGCGCATCAAGTTCCTGATTTCTTTTTATTCGCGCATGGTCCCGGCCAAGTTATTGGCCCAACAAGCGCTCACGTTTGACCAACTGACCCAGGGCCGGTTGTTGGTCAATCTGGTCAATGGGCGCGACAACATCATGCAGGGCTACGGCATTACCACCTCCCATGCCGACCGCTACACCCTGGGCATTGATTACTGGCGCAAGTTTGCTTTTTCGTATGCCCAGGGCAGCAAAACCTACTTCCCGAATACCCCGCTGGAAATCCACCCGCAGCAAAAAGACGGCGTGCAACTGTGGGGCACAGGGGATTCAACGGCGGGCGTGGATCACGCCGGCGAGTTGGTCAACGTGTACATGACCATGCTGCGAGAAGTTGAGGTCGTGAGCGAAAAGTTTCACAAGGCGCAGCAGGCGGCGCAGGCTGCAAAGCGCCAGTTCAGCGGGCTGGGCGCCTTGGCCAGCGTGGTTGTAAGGCCGACTGACAGCGAGGCGCTGGCGCACTTTTATGCGATGTTCGAAGCCACCGGCGTTGAGGTGCTGCGCGACAAAATAAACGAGTCAATCGTGCGGCGCAGTGGCGGCAAGTTCAACTTTGCCAACTTTGTCGCCCCGGATGCCAAGCGTGCCGGTTGGCTTGCCCGGCTACGTCAGCGGCAACTACCGACCCTCGAAGAATTGCGCCTGGAAAACAACCTGTACGCCGGGATTACAGCGTGGTCGACGCTGGATGTATTCGGGACTGGCTCATCGTCGGCGTACCTTGTCGGATCGCCCGACAGTATTGTGAATACACTGGGTATTTATCAACAAGAAGCCGGACTTAATGTCATCAGCCTGTCGGGTTGGCCCTTGCAAGAAGAAGCCGACTACGTGGCTAAGTTGCTGTTACCTCGACTTGTTTAATTAACAACTATTGATCTAAGGTGCTGCCAAAAGTTTATAAACACTTTTTTACAAGTGTTGGGAAACAAACACGTGTTCGGCAGTAGCGCTGTAACGCAACAGTCGCACTTACAACATTAAAACCCGAAACACCCGCAAATAAGGCACTTAGCCAGTTGGCACGTTCGCTGCAATAGCGTTGTCATCGTGAGATTGACTATGCCAATAGAAACTCGCCTATTTTCTATTCAGGTGGGGTAATAATTTGAAACGCGTGCACTTGGCTACTTCTGCTGTTAAACGGCATTCCTCCTTATTCGCTGTCAGCAGCGCCTTATTAACCCTTGCCCCGTTTGCCCTGGCCGATGACGCCAGCCCGAACGGCGAGCGACGTCTGGGCACGGTCACCGTGCAAGCCGCCCAACAAACCGAGGTGCAAGCGGCGAAAGCCAAACTCGACGAAGTGGCCGGCGGCACCAGCCTGGTCACTCAGGCGGAAGTCGAAAAGGGCCGCTCGGCCACCCTTGAAGACACTCTGGCCTATCAGCCGGGCGTGTATGCCCAGGCGGCGGGCGGCAACGATGCGATCAAGATCTCGATTCGTGGCTCCGGGGCTAACACCTCACCGGGGTATTTCCGTGAAGGCACCAAGTTTCTCTTTGACGGCCTGGCGCTGACCGGCGCGGGCGGTACACCTTATGAGTTGCTCGACACCCAGGGCCTGAACTACACCGAAGTGCTGCGCGGGGCCAACGCCTTTGAATACGGCGCCTTGTCGTTGGGTGGCGCCATCAACTTTGTCACCAACACCGGCCGCACGGCACCGGGCACGCGCATCAAGGTCGAAGGCGGCAGCTTCGGCTGGGAAAAAGAGACCCTCAGCACCGGCGGTGTGGTGGGCGATGCCGACTACTTTGTCAGCGTCGACAACTCCAAGCGCGACGGCTTCCAGGACTTCACCTACACCAAGGCCAAGGGCATCGTCAGCAACTTTGGCTACCGGTTCAGCCCCAAACTGGAAACCCGCGTGTACCTGCGTTATCGCGAGGAGTACCACGAGAACTCCGGCCAACTGACCCTGGCCCAGTTAAAGAAAAAACCCTCGCAAACCAACATCGCCACCCGTGACACGCGCGGTGATTCAACCAAGCTCGGCTCCACCTGGATCGGCAGCAAAACCACCTACACCTTTGACGATGACGCCAAGCTCGAAGCCGGGCTGGTGTACCACGACTACCCGCAGATCCTCAGCCGCAAAAGTACTGTCAACCCCAACTACTGGGATTGGCGCGACATCAACTACTCGCTCAACTACACCCGCACCGATCACCTGTTTGGCCTGTCCAGCACCACGACCGCGGGCTGGACCAGCACCCAGCACATCAATGCTGGCGTGCGCACCTACAAAGGCAATAAAGACCTAGGCATCCTGCAAAAGGATGTGAAGTACGACGGCTCGTTTGACCACGTGTTCAGCCTCGGCAACGACCTGGGCCTGACCGACAACCTGTACCTGTCTACCGGCGTGTCGGCGATCCAGATCAAGCGCAACGTCAAGGTCTCGTACAGCGATCGCCCCAACACCAGCGGCCTGCCGAGCGAGTACCTCTACGATGAGTGGCGATTCGCCCCGCGCATTGGCCTGCGTTATTACATCGCCCCCGACGTGCAACTGTTCGGTAACGTCAGCCGCACCATCGACCCGCCAAGCTCCTGGTCGATTTCCGGCTCGGGCGTCACCACCAACTACACCAAGCCACTGGTGCCACAAACCGCCAACACCGTGGAATTCGGTATCAAGGGCAAATACGGCATCTTCGACGGCAGCCTGGCGTTCTATAAGTCATGGGTGAAAAACGAGCTGCTCAACGTGCAGGTGCTTCCGGCCACCGCCACCTCGGCTGCCGTGGTGTCTACCTCCAACGCCACACCGACCATTCACCAAGGCATTGAAGCCGGTTTGAGCACCCGTCTGTGGGAAGGCGCCAATGGCGACACCTTGAACTGGCGTCAGGCGTACACCCTCAACGACTTCCACTACGAAAATGACCCGCTGTTCAAAAAGAACGAACTGCCGGGCTTGCCCAAGCACATCTACCAGGCCGAGTTGCAGTACCAATTTGCCAACGGCTTGTATGCCGGGGTCAACGTGCGCACCGCCTCCAGCACGGCCGTGGACTACGCCAACAGCTTCTACGCGCCGTCCTACACCCTGTGGGGCGCACGCTTTGGCTTCGACGATCCGGGCAAAACCTGGCAGGTGTACCTGGACCTGAAAAACCTCACCAACAAGGCCTACGTGACTGCCGTAGCACCGTCGTATGACGTGCAGGGCAAAGACACGGCGGTGCTCTACCCCGGTGATGGTTTCGGCGCCTTTACCGGCGTGACTTACAACTTCTAAGCCTGCGCGGCCAGCGTCGCGAAGTGCGCGGCGCTGGCGGAGGAAGCACATGACCCTGACCACAAGGCTTGCCCGCCTGGCGCTGATCGCCGGTATCGGGCTGCTGGGCGCCTGCAAACCGGCCAGCGAAGCGCCGCGCGCCATCGTCGTCAATGCCGATGCCAGCGCCAGCCAGCCCGATGACTACCGCGAAAGCAGCCCCGGCAAACCGGGCGGCACGCTGCGCCTGTCGACCTCATCCGACACCACCACGCTCGATTTGCACTCGATTTCCCACGGCAACACGCAATGGCTGGGGCGCATCCTGTTTGACTGCCTGGTGTACCAGGACGAGCAGGGCAACATCACGCCTTGGCTGGCCAAGTCCTGGGAGATTTCGCCAGATGGCAAGACCTACACCTTTCATCTTCGTGACGACGTGACGTACAGCGATGGCGAAAAATTCAACGCCCGCGCACTACAGCTCAACCTCGAACACATGCGTGACCCCAAGACCAAATCACCGCTGGCGGCGGCCTACATCGCCCCGTACGTGGACGGTCGCATCATTGATGAGTACACCTTCGAAGCGCACCTGCGCGAACCCTATTCGCCGTTCCTCGATGTGCTGGCGCAGTCGTACCTGAGCATGCTGTCGCCGCGCCAGATCGTCGAGGCACCCAAATCCATCGCCGAACACCCCATCGGCACCGGGCCGTTTGTGCTCGAAAGCTACACCCGCGACCAAGGCCTGAACTTCGTCAAGCGCAAGGGCTACCACTGGGCGCCCGAAGTCACCGGGCATCAAGGCGAGGCCTACCTCGACCGCCTGGAGGTGAGCATCGTGCCCGAGGCGATGATCCGCTTCAGCTCGCTGGAGTCGGGGCAATCCGACTTTACCGTCGATGCGCCGGCGCAAAACGCCAAGGCCATTCGGCAAAACCCCGATTTGCACATCCGCAGCCTGATCCGCAAGGGCAACCCGTTTCGCAGCCTGCAGTTCAACACCGAGAAGTTCCCGTTTCAGGACGTGGTGATGCGCCGTGCGGTGACCAAAGCGGTTGATCGCGATGGCATTGCCTGGATCGCCGGTTTTGGCGAGTACCAGCCTAAAAGCGATTTTCTGGCCAGCAACACGCGCTTCTACGACCCGGCCTACAAAGACGTGCTCAAGTACGACGTGGCCGAAGCCAACCGCCTGCTCGACAGCGCCGGTTGGGAGCAGCGCGACGCCGAAGGTTACCGGGTCAAAAATGGCCAGCGTCTGGCGGCTGAGTTGCTGACTTACGAAACCGGTGCCTACCCCAGCAGCATTGCCGTGGCGATTCAGGCGGACCTGAAAAAGGTCGGCTTCCAACTAACCATCGACATCGCGCCGCTGCCGCAAATCCTCGAAAAACGCTATGCCGGCAACTTCCAGGTCATCGCCGCGGGCTACTGGCACACCAATACCCCGGACGGCCTGTACATCCTCTACCACAGCAAATCCATCAGCACGCCGAGCTTTATCGGGCAGAACATCGGCAGCTTTCGCGACGAGCCACTGGACGTCGCCCTCAGCGCCGCACGGCAGACCACCGATCCGGTTGAATTGCAAAAGCTCTACAGCATCGCCCAGCAGCGCCTTACCGAAAACGTCCCGGCAGCGCCGGTGTACGAGAGCCATGTGCTGGTGGCCTACCGCAACGCGGTCAAGGGCTTGATCTTCGACACCTCGCACAACACTCCGATTTTCACCACGGTCTGGCTCGACCAGGAGGTCAAATGAATCCGCTGCGCCTGATACTTCGTCGATTGTTGTCCGGCATTGGCGTGCTGTGGGGCGCGGCAACCCTGACCTTTCTGGCCATCAACCTGAGTGCGGGCGACCCGGCGATGGCCATTCTCGGCGGGCCGGGGGCCAACCCGAGCGCCGAGCTGATAGCCCAGGTGCGCGCTGAATACGGCCTCGACCAACCCTTGATCGTGCAATACGGCCAGTACCTGGGGCGCCTGGCCCAGGGTGATTTGGGCGACTCGTACAACTTGCGCAGGCCCGTGGGGCAGGTCATCAGCGGGCAACTCGGCGCCACCGTGCAACTGTCGCTGAGCGCTGCGGCGCTGGCGGTGCTGCTGGCCGTGGTGGTGGCGGTGCTCAG
>NZ_WIVR01000110.1:0-7792 GCF_009600525.1 Pseudomonas sp. FSL R10-1350 | reverse complement strand
GGCTTGGACCTTGCTGGCGACTGGCGCCGCTACCGCACTGACCGTCGCAGCAACCGCTGGGCTTTCGGCCGAGAACTGGCCTTTGCCATGTAGCTCGTCGAGCAGGGCTTCAAATTCTTGATCGGTGATGTGGGCTGCCGGCGTGTCCGCGACGGGTTCAGCCGCGACGTCAGCAGGGGCAGCGGCGACAGCCTCAAGGGCGTCTGCGCTGAACGAGCCCTTGCCGTGCAATTGGTCCAGCAGCGCCTCGAATTCATCGTCAGTGATTTCATTGCTGGCCGCAGCAGACGTTGCCGGAGCTGTAGCGGCTGCGGGCGTGGCCACGGCGTTCGCAGAGAACTTGCCTTTGCCATGCAACTGATCAAGCAAGGACTCGAACTCGGCGTCGCTGATTTCGTCGCTCAGGGTCGCGTCGTCAGAGGCCTGTTCGACAAGCGCCGCATCAGCCTTGACCGCATTCAGCGAGTCGAGCAGTTGTTCAAATTCGTTATCGGTAATGTCGCCGGTGCTGTCGTTAGACACGGCCTCGACCACCGCAGCAGGCGCATCGACCGCTGCCGGGGCGGCAGCAGGCTCGGCCAAACGCGCCAACGCGGCCAGCAACTCAGGGCTGGCGGCGGTGATCGGGCTGCGCTCGCGCACTTGGGCAAACATCCCGTTGACGGCGTCCAGGGCTTCAAGCACCACGTCCATCAATTCCGCGTCGACGCTGCGCTCACCCTTGCGCAGGATGTCGAACACGTTCTCGGCGATGTGGCAGCACTCCACCAACTCATTGAGCTGCAGGAAGCCGGCGCCTCCTTTTACAGTGTGAAAACCGCGAAAAATAGCATTGAGCAAGTCTGCATCATCCGGTCGGCTTTCCAGCTCGACCAGTTGTTCGGACAGCAACTCTAAAATTTCGCCGGCCTCAACCAAAAAATCCTGAAGGATTTCTTCATCGGCGCCGAAGCTCATGTGTGTGCTCCTTGAAGGAGGACCTTTCAGCGCCGGACAACAGCGCCCGCACGCCTACTCAAGACCTAGAAACCTAAACTGGACAGCAAATCGTCTACATCATCCTGGCCGGATACGACGTCACTACGCTTATCGGCATGAATCTGCGGACCTTCACCCTTCGTCAGGTTTTTTTGCGAATTATTTTCAGCACGCAGCGCTTCGTGGTCATGTTCGATCCCGGCAAAGCGATCGACCTGGCTGGCCATGAGCACCAACTTGAGCAAGTTCTGCTCGACGTCGGTGACCAACTGCGTGACCCGCTTGATCACCTGACCGGTGAGGTCCTGGTAATCCTGGGCCAGCAGAATGTCAGTCAGGTTACTGGAGACGATCTGCTGCTCGGCTTCGCTGCGCGTCAAAAAACTGTCTACCCGACGCGCCAGCTCGCGAAACTCTTGCGCACCGACTTCGCGGCGCATAAAACGCCCCCAGTCCGCGCTCAAAGCCTTGGCTTCCTGGCCAAGGCCATTGACCAGCGGCGTGCAGTTCTCGACCAGATCCATGGTCCGGTTAGCGGCGGCTTCCGTTAGCTTCACAACATAAGCCAAGCGCTCGGTCGCATCCGTGATATGCGACACTTCTTCGGCGCGCGGCATGGTCGGATCAATATGAAAATCGACAATCGCGCTGTGCAATTCACGCGTCAGCTTGCCGACTTCACGATAAAGGCCACGATCGCGGGTCTGGTTCAGTTCATGAATCAGCTGTACTGCGTCGCCGAACTGGCCTTTTTCAAGGCTTTCAACCAGCTCTTGAGCATGTTTTTTCAGGGTCGATTCAAACTCGCCCACTGTTGATTCCTGCCGCTCCATAGTGCCCCCCGGGGAACCGTTCAACCGATGCGTTCAAAGATCTTTTCGATCTTGTCCTTGAGGGCGATGGCGGTGAATGGCTTGACCACATAACCGTTTACACCGGCTTGGGCAGCCTCGATGATCTGCTCGCGCTTGGCTTCGGCGGTGACCATCAATACCGGCAAATGCTTGAGTTTTTCGTCGGCACGCACATGGCGCAACAAGTCGATACCGGTCATGCCCGGCATGTTCCAGTCGGTGACCAGAAAGTCGATATGCCCCAGATTGAGAATCGGAATCGCCGTGGTGCCGTCATCCGCCTCGACCGTGTTGGTGAACCCCAGGTCACGCAACAGGTTTTTAATGATCCGCCTCATCGTTGAAAAGTCATCAACGATGAGGATTTTCATGTCTTTGTTCAAGTCGACCTCCAGCAGTCTTAAACGCGATCACAACCGGACCGCGCCATTCAATCAATTCGGTTTATTACGCATCCAACCTGTAGGAGCGAGCTTGCCTCGCGATCTTTTAAAAGCCCCAAAGATCGCGAGGCAAGCTCGCTCCTACAGTGAGTCAATGCGCTCGCCACTGCCCCAGGCGTGCGCGCAAACGGGCGGCGCACTGGCTGTGCAACTGGCTGACACGCGACTCGCTGACCCCCAGCACCTCACCGATTTCCTTGAGGTTGAGCTCTTCGTCGTAGTACAGCGCCAACACCAGCCGCTCACGCTCGGGCAACAAGCTGATGGCCTCGGCCAGCGCGGCCTGAAAACGCTCGTCTTCGAGGTCTCGCGACGGCTCAAGGTGCGCGCTGGCGCCATCTTCATGCAGCCCCTCGTGCTCGCCGTCCTGCAACAGGTCGTCGAAGCTGAACAGACGACTGCCCAGGGTGTCGTTCAAGATGGCGTAATAATCATCAAGGCTTAACTGGAGTTCGGCCGCAACCTCGTGATCTTTAGCGTCACAGCCGGTTTTTGCTTCAATAACGCGAATTGCGTCACTGACCATGCGCGTATTGCGGTGCACCGAGCGTGGCGCCCAGTCACCCTTGCGCACTTCATCGAGCATGGCACCGCGAATGCGAATGCCGGCGTAGGTCTCAAAACTCGCGCCCTTGGTGGCGTCGTACTTGCTCGAGACCTCGAGCAGGCCGATCATCCCGGCCTGAATCAGGTCGTCCACTTGCACGCTGGCAGGCAAACGCGCCAACAGGTGATAAGCGATGCGTTTGACCAACGGCGCATAGCGCTCGATCAGCTCATATTGGCTGTCACGTGACGGCTTGCTGTACATGCGATAGCCGCTGGCAGTCATCAGACTCGTCCTCCACCTGCTTGCTTTACCAAACGCTCAACAAAGAACTCCAGGTGGCCACGGGGGTTAGCCGGCAGCGGCCAGGTATCGACCTTTTGCGCGATAGCCTTGAACGCCAGGGAGCACTTGGAACGCGGGAATGCTTCGTACACGGCGCGCTGCTTTTGCACGGCCTTGCGCACGCACTCGTCGTACGGCACGGCGCCCACATATTGCAGGGCAACGTCAAGAAAACGGTCGGTCACTTTGGTCAGCTTGGCGAACAGGTTGCGCCCTTCTTGCGGGCTCTGGACCATGTTCGCCAACACCCGAAAACGGTTCATGCCGTAGTCGCGGTTAAGCAGTTTGATCAACGCGTAGGCGTCGGTGATGGAGGTGGGCTCGTCACACACCACCAGCAAAACCTCCTGGGCTGCGCGGACAAAACTGACCACCGACTCACCGATCCCGGCGGCGGTATCAATCACCAGCACATCGAGGTTGTCGCTCAGGTCGCTGAACGCCTGGATCAGGCCTGCGTGTTGCGCAGGGCTCAACTGCACCATGCTCTGGGCGCCAGACGCGGCGGGCACGATACGAATCCCGCCGGGGCCCAGGAGCAATACATCACGCAGCTCGCAGCGACCCTCGACCACATCGGCCAGGGTAAATTTCGGTGTCAGCCCCAACAGGACATCAACATTCGCCAACCCGAGGTCGGCGTCCATCAACATGACGCGCCTGCCCAGTTCGGCCAGCGCGATGGACAAATTGACTGACACGTTAGTTTTACCGACGCCACCCTTGCCGCCGGTCACTGCGATCACCTGTACGGGATGCATGCTGCCCATGATCTTTTTTTACCTTGTCTTACTTAGACGCGGCTACAGAGAGTGCTGCGTGTTCCCCCAGGAACAACACTGTGCAGACCTTCAATGTAGGTACATTGCAACGTTTTCATCTTTACCCTAGCCAACCCGTTTGGGCGGGCTGTGGTAAATGTCAGCGAACATATCGGCCATGGCTTCTTCGCTGGGTTCTTCCTGCATTTGCACACTCACCGCCCGGCTCACCAATTGGTGGCGGCGCGGCAAGTGCAGATCGTCCGGGATCCGCGGACCGTCCGTGAGGTACGCCACGGGCAGGTCATTGCTGATCGCCAAACTCAGTACTTCGCCAAGGCTGGCGGTTTCATCCAGCTTGGTCAGAATGCAACCGGCCAGCCCACAGCGCTTGTAGCTCAGGTACGCGGCCGACAGCACCTGCTTCTGGCTGGTGGTGGCGAGGACCAGATAATTGCGCGCCTTGATCCCGCGCCCGGCGAGGCTGTCCAGTTGCAGGCGCAACGCCGGGTCACTGGCTTGCAGCCCGGCGGTGTCGACCAGCACCACGCGCTTGCGCGCCAGCGGCTCAAGGGTTTGGCCCAACGACTGGCCGGGGGCCACGTGGGTCACCGGCACATTGAGAATGCGCCCCAGGGTTTTAAGCTGCTCCTGGGCGCCGATACGAAAGCTGTCCATGCTCACCAATGCAATATTTTGCGCGCCGTACTTGAGCACATAACGTGCCGCCAGCTTGGCCAGCGTTGTGGTTTTACCCATGCCTGCAGGACCGACCATCGCGATCACACCGCCCTCTTCCAGCGGCTCCAGTTCAGGGGTGGTAATCATCCGGGCCAGGTGCGCCAACAACATGCGCCAGGCCTGACGCGGCTCTTCAATTTCGGTCACCTGGGTCAACAAACTGTGGGACAACGGACCGGACAAGCCGATGCGCTGCAAACGCCGCCACAAATTGGCCTGTTCAGGCCTTGAGCCTTGCAACTGGTTCCAGGCCAGCGAGCCCAACTGCACTTCGAGCAACTCGCGCAGGCCGTTCAGCTCATTGCGCATGTCGTCAAACACCCGCTGGTCAATCGATGGCGCCGGTGCAGGCGCAGGCTGTGGCCGCGACGGTTCTTCAAAGCGCGGCTCAATCAACGGCTCGGCGGCGGTCAGCGGCAAGCCGGCAAACAACTGGCGGCTGGCATCAGTGTCGCCTTCTGCGCGCAAGCTCAACTCGGCCTGAGCAGAGACAATCTTGGACTGGGTCTTGCGCAGTTCTTCTTCCAGCTCAACGTTCGGCACCCGCGGTGCCAGCGCGGACAGCTTGTAGTCCAGCGCTGCGGTCAACTCAACACCGCCGGCGATCCGGCGATTGCCAATAATGGCGGCATCCGCGCCCAATTCATCACGAATGAGTTTCATGGCCTGACGCATGTCGGCGGCGAAAAATCGCTTCACTTGCATAGATCAAACCCTCAGCCGTTAGGGCCCACTGTCGCAACGATGGTGACTTGCTTGTTGTCAGGGATTTCCTGGTACGCCAGCACATGCAGGTTGGGCACCGCCAAACGGCCAAACCGCGAAAGCATCGCGCGTACCGGGCCTGCCACCAGCAAGATCACCGGGTTGCCTTGCATCTCCTGACGCTGCGCCGCGTCGATGAGTGAGCGCTGGAGTTTTTCTGCCATGCTTGGCTCCAGCAACACACCGTCTTCCTGGCCTTGTCCGGCCTTCTGCAAACTATTGAGCAATATTTGTTCCAACCTTGGTTCCAAGGTGATCACAGGCAGCTCAGACTCAACGCCGACAATGCTTTGCACGATGGCGCGGGACAAGCCGACACGCACGGCGGCAACCAAAGCGGCAGTATCTTGACTCTTGTGGGCATTGTTAGCGACGGCTTCGGCAATGCTGCGTATATCGCGCACCGGCACCTGCTCGGCCAGCAGCGCCTGCAACACTTTGAGCAACTGCGACAGGCTCAACACGCCCGGCACCAACTCTTCAGCCAATTTAGGCGACGACTTGGCCAGCAATTGCATCAGTTGCTGCACTTCCTCATGGCCAATCAGCTCATGGGAATGCTTGTACAGAATCTGGTTAAGGTGCGTCGCCACCACCGTACTGGCATCGACCACGGTATAGCCCAGCGATTGCGCCTGGCTACGCTGGCTGACCTCGATCCACACGGCTTCCAGACCAAAGGCCGGGTCTTTGGCGGTGATCCCGTTGAGGGTGCCAAACACCTGGCCGGGGTTGATCGCCAGTTCGCGGTCCGGGTAGATCTCGGCTTCGGCCAGAATCACGCCCATGAGCGTCAGGCGATAAGCGCTCGGCGCCAGGTCGAGGTTGTCGCGAATGTGCACGGTGGGCATCAAAAAGCCCAGGTCCTGGGACAGCTTTTTACGCACGCCCTTGATCCGCGCCAGCAATTGCCCGCCCTGGTTGCGATCCACCAGCGGGATCAGGCGATAGCCCACTTCCAGGCCGATCATGTCGATGGGCGTGACGTCATCCCAGCCCAGCTCTTTGGTCTCTTGGGCGCGGGCGGGCGAAGGCAGCAGCTCTTGTTGGCGCTGCACTTCTTGCAGGGCCTGAACCTTGGCCACGTTCTGTTTTTTCCACATCCAGTAGGCAGCGCCACCGGCCACAGCAGCCAGGCTGAGGAAGGACACATGGGGCATGCCCGGCACGATCCCCATCACCGCCATCAAACCGGCAGACACCGCCAGCGCCTTGGGCGAGGCGAACATCTGGCGATTGATTTGCTTGCCCATGTCTTCGGAGCCCGAAGCACGGGTCACCATGATCGCGGCGGCGGTCGACAACAGCAGCGACGGCAATTGCGCCACCAGACCGTCACCGATGGTCAGCAAGGCGTAGACCTTGCCCGCTTCGCTAAAACTCATGCTGTGCTGGAAGATGCCCACGGCCATGCCGCCGATCAGGTTGATAAACAGGATCAACAGACCGGCAATGGCGTCACCGCGCACAAACTTGCTGGCACCGTCCATAGAGCCGTAAAACTCGGCCTCTTGGGCGACTTCTTGACGGCGCAGCTTGGCCTGGTTCTGATCGATCAGCCCGGCGTTGAGGTCGGCGTCAATCGCCATTTGTTTGCCGGGCATGGCGTCGAGGGTAAAGCGCGCGCTTACTTCGGAGATCCGCCCGGCACCCTTGGTCACCACCACGAAGTTGATGATCATCAAAATCGCGAACACCACCATACCGACCACATAGTTGCCGCCGATCACCACCTCACCGAAGGCCTGGATCACTTTACCGGCAGCGGCGTGGCCTTCCTGGCCGTGGAGCATCACCACGCGGGTCGACGCCACGTTGAGCGCCAGGCGCATGAGCGTCGCGACCAGCAAAATGGTGGGGAACACCGCGAAATCCAGCGGGCGCAGCGCGTACACGCACACCAGCAAAACCACAATCGACAGCGCGATGTTGAAGGTAAAAAACACATCCAGCAGAAACGCCGGGATGGGCAACATCATCATTGCCAGCATCACCAGCAGCAACAGCGGCACGCCCAACTGCCCGTGACCCAAACCGGCCAGACCGTTGCGTGCGGTGTTGATTAACTGAGAGCGATCCAATGACATGCCTAAACCTTTAGCAAACTTTTGACGCCAGATGCGTCTGCAAGCCTGCCACTGCAAGAAGCCTTCCAACTTTGGCAAAAGGCCACATTGCCGGGAGACAAACCCAAAATCTGTAGGCGCGAGCTATGGATCAAGGTCAAAAGATCGCGAGACAAGCTCGCTCCTACAGGGGTTGTGGTTAAACCGGCCTTAAGCGCCAGCCCAGCACGTCGAGCACGTCGCAGCCATCGCGCAGCAATAACACTGCGGTGCTGGCCAGGTGTTTGAGATC
>NZ_WIVR01000010.1:0-119514 GCF_009600525.1 Pseudomonas sp. FSL R10-1350 | reverse complement strand
CGGTAGTTCAGTCGGTTAGAATACCGGCCTGTCACGCCGGGGGTCGCGGGTTCGAGTCCCGTCCGCTGCGCCATATTTGCTTCAGAGCCCTTGAACTCTCTGAAGCTACAAAGAAAGCGACCTTAGGGTCGCTTTTTTTGTGCCCGCAATTCCTTCGCGCCTCGTACCTCGTCAACGGCGACACGCAATCAAACCGCGCGCGAAAAACGCGATCTGATGCACAATACGCCCCGTACCGTTTTCCTCAGGATTGTTAATGCCCTTGTCCTTCTCCTTGCGTACCGCGGTAGTTGCCTTGTGTCTGGCCGGCCTCGCAGGTTGTTCATCGAATAAGCCGACGATTTACGATCATGAAAGCTTCGATGATTCAGGCACGTTCTCGCGCAATTACCCGGTGAGTGACAAGGTCTCTTGCGAAGCCGCGCGCCGTGCATTGCTGAGCCAGGGCTACATCATCACCAGCAACGATCCGAAAATGATCAGCGGCCACAAGAGCTTCCAGCAAAGTGGCGAAAGCCATCTGGAAATCAGCTTTAACGTGGTGTGTGCCGACGACGGTGGCTCGGCGCACCACGCGACCATGTTCGCCAACGCCTTGCTGGACCGCTACGCACTGAAAAAGGTGAATAACTCGGCCAGCCTCGGGGTGGGTGTGCTGGGGTCTGTGTCGATGCCGATCGGCTCGTCCGACGACTCGATGGTCAAGGGTGGCCAGTGAAACCGTGTCGTCCCCGGATTTCTATGACCGCTATTTCTCGTTGGTTGAAGCGTTCTTGCCCAAGGATGCGAAAAAAGTGACGCCAACTGATGACAAGCCCAAGGCTGAACTGGGTGTGCCTGAAGCCGCTGTACAGCCACAGGCCGTACCAGTGGCACCTGTAGCGCCGGTAGAGGCTCCGGCTGCGCCTGCCACGCCTGCGGCCCCTGAACCTGCGCCAACGCCCGTTGCCGAGCCTGCGGTAGAAGCCACAAGCTCCAAGCCCGTAGCGCCGCCTGCAGACTTGCAGCCGATCGTGCCGATTGAAACGCCAGTCACACCGGCGCCTGTGCCTGCGATAACGCCTGCGATCCCGGCGGCGGTAACTCCGCCAGCCGTTGAGAAATCTGTTGAAACACCTTCAGAGAAAACCACAGAACCGGCTGCCCCGGCGCCAACGTCCCCCGTCACGCCGCCAGCCGAGTCGCCAAAGCCTGCTGTACCCGCCGTGCTAGAGCCTGCGTCGGCACAATAAAGGGTTGCACTAAATTTCTGAGGTCTGCTACGTTTAAAGTCAGTGCTGGACAGGCCCGCGAAGGTGTCATTTAACCTTCATGCGCGCGCCTTAAGCTCAACCAGCGCCACTCAGGCATGACTTGAATCAATAGGCTTTTAAGAGGATGCACCCATGGACGACTATCAAGAAGAACTGCTCGAGTATCAGGCTTCGGAGCTGGACTCCCCAGAGTCTGCTGACGACGCGACAGAGCTTTGAATCAGGCCAATTGACGCTGGCGACGACGGAACTCTCCTGGAGTCTCCGCGTTCCAGCGCTTAAAGGCCCTCTGAAACGCCTCGGCTGAGGCAAACCCCAACAAATAGGCAATCTCGCCAAAAGCCAGTTCCGTGTCACGGATATAGGTCATGGCCAGATCTCGCCGCGTGTCATTCAAAATCGCGCGAAATTGCGTGCCTTCTTCTGCCAGCTTGCGACGTAAGGTCCAGGTCGGTAGCTTCAAACGTGCTGCCACTTCTTCCAGGTCCGGTTCCCGGCCACCATTGAGCAAAGGCCCCAACAATTGTGTGATGCGTTCGCGCAGGCTGCGGGTGCGGGTCAGTTGTTCCAGTTCGCGCTCACACACCTGCAGCAGGCTTGCCCAGGTGCTCGGGCAGTGCACGGGGTTGCGAAGATCCAGGGTCGCGTGGCTCAGGCGGATCTGATTGGTCTCGGCACGAAAGTTCACCGTCGCCTCGCTCAATGAGCGGTAGTGCTCGGCGTATTCCGGCTCGCTGAACTCAATATCGACCTGCTCGCAGCGCAAAGGCTGATTGGCCACCGACGACAACTGTTGCAGCCAGCCCGCGATGATTGAGTCCACCACAAAGCGGTTGTAGGCGTTATACGGGCTGATGGAGTAAAACCGTAGCCAGGCGCCCTGAGCATCTTCGTGCAAGCTCGACTGGCCGCGATAGTTGGAGCCGTACAACGGTTCAAAACGGGTGAGGGTACGGGCTGCTTCACGCACCGTCGGGGCCTGGGCCGCAGTGACCCCGGCCAGCCCGGCTTGGGGTAAGCGGCTCATTTGGCCCATGCGCAAGCCCAGTGCCGGGTCGCCGGTGAGTGCGATCGCGGCATGCCCCAGACGCATGTAACGCGGGATCGACAAGCGCGCCGAAGGCTGCGCCAGTCGGGCCGGGTCAAGCCCGTATTGATCCAGCAGCGGCTGCGGGTCATGCCCATGGCTGCGAATGGCCTCGGCCAATGAATCGACAAATCCGACAGAAAGGTCGCCCAAACGCATCGGCAGCGGTTTCATGGTCTTACAGCCACACGTTCAACAAACGGGCACCATCGCCGGTGTTATTGGCGCTGGTCTGACCCTCGCGGCTGATAAAGCCGTGCCCGGAGCTGCGCTTGTCCCAGAATTTGCCGCGCAGAAACACCGTAACGCCTGCTTCGGCCGTGCTGCTGGGCACGCTGCTGATCAGCGTCAGGCGGTGCCAGGCTTCACCTTCGGACACTTCGCCGGGCTTGAGGCTGATCTCGCTGGGGGTCAACACACTTTTGTAGCCGCCCCAGGGTTGCTCCCACGTGTTTTTACCCATGATGAACGCCGGCACGGCGATCATTTGCGCGCCGTGCTCGTTCAGGGTTCGGTAGTGCTCGGGGTACCAACTGTCACTGCCGATCAAAATGCCCAGGCGCCCGGCGGGAGTGTCGACCACATTCAACTGATGATCGGGGCTTGGCTGGATATAGCTCTGCTCTTCGTAGGTCGGCAGCAACTGACGCTGCGGTGTGCCCAGCGGCGCGCCATCACGGCCAAACACCACGCTGCTGTTGTACAGCGGGCCATTGCCCGGTACTAGCTTACCGTCCTCAATGCGCGGGTCGGGCAGGGCGATGCTGCCAGCCACCAGTGTCACGCCAAATTCTTTGGCCAGACCGCCAAACAGGCTCTGGTAATCGCGCGCCATCGAACGGGCCTTCATGCGCAGATGCGCATCGTTGGTCCGGCTGTCGCCATCTGCGCGCAGCCAGGCATTGGCAAAGGCCAACGGGTGGCTGAGCACCAGCATGTGCATGGCTTCATTCAAATTGGCAGCCTGGTACAGCTCGTTCTTCTCACCCTCAAACACCAGCCAACTGCCGATGTGCTCAGGCAGCACCACCACGGTTTTATCGTTGAGCAGCCCGTCATTGCGCGCGCTGTTCAAGTACGCGGCGAGCTTCAAACGCACCAGGTCCAGGCTTTGGAAGTCGCGAGGTGACAGGTCGGGCTCGATGCCCAGCAAATTGCCACGGCCCTGATCAACGCCCTCGTTGATGGCCAGTTCCACCCGCAGATCAGACAAGTAATGACTGGCCGGGCGCTGCCCGGTCCAGTATCCGTAGCCTGCGCCAGCGGCGACCAGGGCGGTCAATAAGGTACAAGTAAATAATTTACGCATGAGAACGAAAGCGGTAACCGTGTGCAGAATTCGTCGACTAGGGTAGGTCGCTCAGCCCGGCTTGCCAAGGGGGGCTGCTCATTAAGGTTAGGAGTTTGTCATTTTGGGTCATTGAGCGAGCCCGGGTGTGTCTTTACTGTGCCAGACACAACCGACGAGGGCCAAAGAGCACCTCGCTTTCCGTGATTTAGCCTGTAACGGAGCATCCCTGATGACCGCCTCTCACTACCCCCATTTGCTCGCCCCGCTGGATCTGGGCTTTACCACCTTGCGTAACCGCACTTTGATGGGTTCGATGCACACCGGCCTTGAAGAGCAGCCGGGCGGATTTGAACGCATGGCCGCCTATTTTGCCGAGCGGGCCAAAGGGGGCGTCGGCCTGATGGTCACCGGCGGTATTGCGCCCAACGATGAGGGCGGGGTGTACAGTGGGGCGGCCAAGCTGAGTACGGCTGAAGAGGCCGAGAAACATGTGGTCGTGACCCAGGCTGTGCACGCCGAAGGCGGCAAGATCTGCCTGCAGATCCTTCACGCCGGGCGCTACGCCTACAGCCCGCGTCAAGTTGCGCCGAGCGCCATTCAGGCGCCGATCAACCCGTTTACTCCCAAAGAGCTGGATGAAGCGGGCATCGAGAAGCAAATAAGCGATTTCGTAACCTGCGCCCAACTGGCGCAAAGTGCCGGGTATGACGGCGTTGAGATCATGGGCTCCGAAGGTTATTTGATTAACCAGTTCCTTGCCTCCCAGACCAACCATCGCACTGACCGCTGGGGCGGCAGCTATGAAAACCGCATGCGCCTGCCTCTTGAGATCGTGCGGCGCACCCGTGAAGCCGTAGGTCCGAACTTCATCATCATTTATCGCCTGTCGATGCTCGATCTGGTGGCCGGTGGCAGCGTCTGGGAGGAAATCGTGCAACTGGCCAAGGCCGTGGAGCAGGCTGGCGTGACCCTGATCAACACCGGAATCGGCTGGCACGAAGCGCGCATTCCGACCATCGCCACCAAAGTGCCGCGCGGCGCGTTCAGCAAAGTCACCGCCAAGCTGCGTGGTTCGGTCAGCGTGCCGCTGATCACCACTAACCGCATCAACACGCCGGAAATCGCCGAGCAGATCCTCGCCGAGGGCGATGCCGACATGGTCTCCATGGCGCGCCCGTTTCTGGCCGACCCGGAGTTCGTCAACAAAGCCGCCGCCGGTCGCGGCGACGAAATCAACACCTGCATTGGCTGCAATCAGGCGTGCCTGGACCACACCTTTGGCGGCAAGCTGACCAGTTGCCTGGTCAACCCGCGGGCCTGCCACGAAACCGAACTCAACTACCTGCCGACCATTGCCGTAAAGAAAATCGCTGTGGTCGGTGCCGGGCCTGCGGGGCTCTCGGCGGCCACCGTAGCCGCTGAGCGCGGGCATCAGGTCACACTGTTTGACTCAGCCAGTGAAATCGGCGGCCAGTTCAATGTGGCCAAGCGCGTGCCGGGCAAAGAGGAGTTCTACGAAACCCTGCGCTACTTCTCGCACAAACTGCGCACCACCGGCGTTGAGCTGCGGCTCAATACTCGCGTGGATGTGCAGGAACTGGTGGCGGGCGAATTTGACGAAATCATCCTGGCCACCGGCATTACCCCGCGCACCCCGGCGATTCCCGGGATCGACCACCCTAAAGTACTCAGCTACCTGGACGTGATTTTGCAGCGCAAGCCGGTGGGTGCCAGCGTCGCGGTGATCGGTGCGGGCGGCATTGGCTTTGACGTGTCCGAGTTCCTGGTGCAAGAGGGCGAGGCCACCAGTCAGAACCGCGAAGCGTTTTGGCGCGAGTGGGGCATTGATAGCCGTCTTGAGGCACGCGGCGGTGTGGCCGGGATCAAGCCCGAGGTGCATGCACCGGCGCGCCAAGTGTTTCTGTTGCAGCGCAAAGCCAGCAAAGTGGGTGACGGCCTGGGCAAAACCACCGGCTGGATCCACCGGGCCGGTTTGAAGAACAAACACGTGCAAATGCTCAACAGCGTGGAGTACCTGAGCATCGACAACGACGGTCTGCACATCCGCATTGGCGAAGGCGAGCCGCAGGTGCTGCCCGTCGACAACATCGTGATATGCGCCGGGCAAGACCCTTTGCGCGAACTGCAGGATGGCCTGCTGGCTGCCGGGCAGAGCGTGCACTTGATCGGTGGCGCCGACGTGGCCGCCGAGCTGGATGCCAAGCGCGCGATCAACCAGGGCTCGCGGCTGGCGGCACAGTTGTAAGAGGCACTGCATTCTGTGGGAGCGGGCTTGCTCGCGATGCGGGCGGCGCGGTGTGATTGTCACACCCTGTCGACCTTTCAGATCAAAAGATCGCGAGGCAAGCTCGCTCCTACAAGGGCTGGGGGCGTGCGTCCAGGGTCATGTGTTCGGCTAGGAAGTCGACGAACACGCGCAGCTTCGGCAGCAAATGGCGGCTGCTGGGCCACAGCACCGAAAAACGCCCGTGTGCGCTGATGTGATCGGCCAGCACGGCGACCAATTGCTGGCTCTGCAACGCCTGGCGCACGGCAAAGTCGGGCACGTAAGCCAGGCCAAAACCGCCCGTAGCGGCGCTGATCAATGCTTCCAGATTGTTGAACACCAGCGGGGTTGAGCGCTTCCACAGGCTGTCGTCCTCGTCGCCGGTAAAGGCCCATTCCTGTAACTGGCCGTTGCTGGGGAACCGGTAGCGCAGGCACACGTGCTGCTTCAAATCGTGAGGCGTCTGCGGTACACCCAGGCGGGCAAAATAGTCCGGTGCGCCGACCAGCACAAAGTGGAAGGTGCCCAGCGGCTTGCTCTTGAGCCGCGAGTCGGCAAAGTCGCCGCTGCGGATCACCGCGTCCATGCCTTCGCCTATCACATCGACCATGCGGTCGCTGAAGTCCATGTCCAGTTCGATTTCGGGGTAGCGCCGGGTGAATTCGCCGAGTATTGGCAGCAACATGCGGTAGCCAATCGCGGGCAGGCTCACGCGCAAGCGACCGCGTGGCGCATCCCGCGATGAGTGCAGTTCGGCCTCGGCTTCTTCCAGTTCATCGAGGATCTTGCTGCAACGCTCAAAGAACAGCGTGCCGCCTTCGGTCAGGCTCAAGCGTCGGGTGCTGCGATTGAATAGGCGCACGCCAAGCCCGTCTTCAAGGCGCGCAACGCTCTTGCCAACGGCAGAAGCCGAAATCCCCAGCCGCTCGGCGGCGGCCACGTAACTGCCCAGTCTGGCGGCAATCACGAACGCATTCAGACCACTCAAGCTTTCCATGTGCTGCCTTTATTAAGGAGTTTTGGTTGGGTTAGAGCGGATTTATAGCCTGTTTTTCTCCGATTGGATCGCTTTTATCCTAGTTGAACCTTCTTTTGCTGGGCCTTCTGGCCGGAGCGTTACCCATGAGTCTTGATCGCACATCCAGCGTGTCCGCTGGCTGGACCTTGCTCGCCGTCTGCACGGCGGCGCTGATTCTGCCGCTAAGTTTTTCCGGTGGTGCGCTGGCCACACCGGCCATTGGCCTTGATCTGGGCGCCGGGCCGCTGGCGCTGACCTGGATTACCAACGCCTTTATGTTGAGTTTTGGCAGCTTGTTGATGGCGGCTGGCACCCTGGCGGACCGCTATGGGCGTAAACGCATGTTTGTCTCGGGCGTTGGCGTGTTTGTCTTGGCGTCGCTGGCTTTGGGCTTGGCGCCGAACATTGTCTGGCTGGACGGGTTGCGCGCTTTACAAGGTGTGGGCGCCGCCGCGGCCTTGGCGGGTGGGAGCGCGGCCTTGGCCAATACGTTCGAAGGGCGCAGTCAGACCAAGGCATTCAGCCTGTTAGGCACCAGCTTTGGCGTCGGCCTGGCGCTGGGGCCGATTCTGGCGGGGGTGCTGATCGAGCATATCGGCTGGCGCGCGGTGTTTGTTTCGGGCGCGTTAATCGGCGGGCTGGCGTTGCTGATGGCGATCCCGATGATGCACGAGTCCAAAGACCCGCACGCCAGCAAGCTGGACGCTAAAGGCACTGTGAGTTTCACCGCCGCATTGGTGCTGTTTACCTGGGGCATATTGCTGGTACCGAGTACGGGCTGGAACAGCGAGCCGGTGATCGGCATGTTGCTCGGGGCGCTGGTTTGCGTGCTGGCGTTTGTGCGTATAGAACGGCGGGTGACGCGGCCTATGCTCGACCTGTCACTGTTCCGTTACTCGCGTTTTGTCGGCGTGCAATTGCTGCCAGTGGCCACCTGTTTTTGTTTTGTGGTGCTGCTGGTGTTGCTGCCGGTCCGTTTGATTGGCATCGAAGGGCGCAGTGCAACCGACACCGGGTTGCTGATGATTGCCTTGTCGGCGCCGATGCTGATCGTGCCTTATCTGGCAGGCGTGCTGACCCACTGGACCTCGGCGCGGGTGTTGTCGGCGGTGGGTTTGTTGATCGCGGCGGCCGGGTTGCTGCTGCTGAGCCGGGTGGGGATCAATCAGCCGACGCTCGAGTGGGTTGTCCCGCTGCTGGTGATCGGCATCGGTACGGGTTTGCCGTGGGGTTTGATGGACGGGTTGTCGGTGAGCGTTGTGCCCAAGGAGCGTGCGGGCATGGCGACCGGTATCTTCGGCACCACCCGCGTCGCGGGTGAGGGGATCTCGCTGGCGATTGTCAGCGCGCTGCTGGCGGTATTGATTCAACGCCATTTGCCCAGCCAAAGCGCGGGGGCGGCGCAGTACCTGGCAACGGGCGACCTGAGCCAGGCCACGGGTGTGGCCCAAGGGCTGGAGCAGGCCGTGCTGGGCGCGGCCTACCTGCAAGCGTTCCAGGTACTGCTTTACGGGCTGGCCGCCCTGACCGTGGCCGTTGCCCTGCTGATCCTGTGGTTTTTGCGCCAAAACCTCGTAGTCGCTGCCGAAGGCTGCGAAGGAGTGCGAAGCACTCCGTTTCCTTGAAGTCCTCGCGGACTTCATCGCAGCCTGCGGCAGCGACTACAGAAGATCAGTGCACGATCTGCGCGGACTTCATCGCTACGACGATCAACCGTTCAATGCACGATCTGCGCAAGGAACGCTTTGGCCCTTGGGCTTTTCGGGGCGTTGAAGAAGTCTTCGGGCGGGGAGTCTTCGATGATCATGCCGCCATCGAGAAACAACACCCGCTCGGCCACTTGCCGGGCAAAGCCCATTTCATGGGTCACGCACATCATGGTCATGCCGCTGCCTGCCAGTTTGACCATCACGTCCAGCACTTCGCTGACCATTTCCGGGTCCAGGGCCGAGGTCGGTTCATCAAACAACATGATCTTGGGTTCCATGCACAGCGCTCGGGCAATCGCCACGCGCTGTTGCTGTCCACCGGAGAGCTGGCTCGGGTATTTGTCGGCCTGGCTGGCAATGCCGACTTTCTCCAGAAAGTGCTGGGCCAGTTCCACGGCTTTTTTACGCGGCAACCCGCGCACCGACATCGGCGCCAGAATGCAGTTGTCGAGCACGCTCATGTGCGGGAACAGGTTGAAGTGCTGGAACACCATGCCGATTTCGCTGCGCACTTTGGCCGCTTCACGGCTGGGCTGTGACAGGTCGGTGCTGTTGACCAGGATCTGGCCTTTTTCAGCGATTTCGAGGCGGTTGATGCAGCGGATCAAGGTCGATTTGCCCGAACCGGACGGGCCGCACAGGACGATACGCTCGCCTTCGTGCACTTTCAGGTCGATGCCTTTAAGTACATGGAACGCGCTGTAGTATTTGTTCAGGCCCGAGATATCCACCACCACCTTGCGTGTGTCAGTCGATGGCGACACGGGGTTATGAACGTAAGCAGAATGAGCTTGCATAGTGTGTCTCCAACGATCAGTTAAAGCGCTCGGCGCTGTAGGGAGTCGGGTCGGTAAAAGGTGTTTCGCCGGTCATCATTTCTGCCAGCAGGCGCCCGCTGACCGGGCCCAGGGTGAGGCCGTGGTGGGCATGCCCAAAGTTGAACCACAAGCCTTTGTGCCGACTGGCCGGGCCGATCACCGGGCACATGTCCGGCAGGCACGGGCGGCGCCCCAGCCACGGCTCGGCATCGACACGCGGGCCGAGCGGGTACAGGCGTTGGGCGCGTTCTTCACAGCGGCGCAGCTGGATTTCATTGATCGGGTCATCGCTGTCGGCAAATTCGATGCCGGTGGTCAGGCGAATACCGCCGACCATGGGCGCCAACACGTAACCGCCGATTGAATCGAGGATCGGGTGCTGCATGGTGTGGCCGTCTTTGGCGGCGTAATGCATGTGGTAACCACGCTTGATCGCCAAGGGGATGCGATAGCCCAGCGGCTCGAAAATCCCCCGGGCCTGCGGGCCCAGCGCAACCACCACTTCATTGGCCACGATCAGGCCTTTTTGGCTCTCGACCTGCCATTGTCCGGCGGTCGCTCGCAAGCTTGTGGCGTCGCCGATCACAAAGCGGCCGCCGCGCTGGACAAACAGCTCGGCGTAGCCGCGGGTCAAGCCGCCGGGGTCGCAGACGGTCTTGGGGTCGAGCCAGTGAATGCCGCCCAGCACGTCGCTGTGCAGGCCCGGTTCAAGGGCGTGCACCTGTTGCTTGTCGAGTACGCGGTAATTGAGCTTGAACCGGCCCAAAGACGCCGCATCACGCTGGGCTTTGTCGAAGTCTGCCGGTGTGCGGTACACCTCGACCCAGCCGCTGTCCTGAATCAGCCCGGTCATGCCCGCAGGTTCTGCCAGCAGGTCGTGTTCACTCACGCACTTTTCAATCAGCGGCAGCATCGCTTCAGTGGCTTTGGCCAGGCCTTTGCTGCCGGACTGCTGCCAGTACTGCATCAGCCACGGCCCGGCTTTGGGCAGGTGCTTGAGGCTGTAACGCACATCGGGCTGCTGATTGAGCCCGTAACGCAGCAAGCGGGAGAGCTCACGCGGGAACGAATACGGGATCACGCTGGCGCGCTCGATCAGCCCGGCGTTGCCATGGCTGGTGCCGCTGCCCGGTTGGTCGCGGTCAAGCAAGACAACGTTGCGTCCGCGGGCCTGGAGTTGCAACGCGGTACTGACGCCGATAATGCCGGCTCCCAGAACGAGAGTGTCGCAATGCATAAACAAATCCTTAAAACAGGGGCCGTATGTGCAGCCCGAACAATGGGCTTACTGCAGGTGGCGGCTGAGGCGGCCTTCGATAAATTTGAGGGTGCGGCGCACGATCTCGACGATCAGCAGGTACAGCACGGCGGCCCACAGGTACACCTGGAAATCGAACGTGCGGGCAAAGACCATTTTGGTCACGCCCATCAGGTCATAAATGGTTACCAGAGAGGCGATGGCGCTGGCTTTGATCATCAGGATCAGTTCGTTGCCCAGCGGGCCGATTGCTACCAGCAACGACTGCGGCAGGATGACCTTGCGAAAGGTGGTCCAGCGCGACAGGTTCAGTGCCTTGCACGCTTCACGCTGGCCCTGGGCGACTGACATGATGCTGCCGCGCAGAATCTCGGCCTGATACGCCGCCGTGTTCAAGGTAAAGGCCAGCAGGGTGCACAGCCAGGCATCGCGGAAGAACCACCACAGGCCGATGTCTTGCCAAAAGCTCTTGAACGAGCCCAGGCCGTAATACAGCAAGAACAACTGCGCCAGCAGCGGCGAACCACGGAAGAAGTACACATAGGCGCCGGTGAAGTTACGCAGCAGGCGATTGCTGGACAAACGCCCCAGCGCAATCAACAAGCCCAGCAACGCGCCGAGGGTGAATGAAATCGCCACCAGCTTGGCGGTCACCAGCAGCCCGTCAATAAAGCGCGGGGCGAAGCGTTCGAGCAATTCGGGGTCGAGAATCATGTTTTGCAGATCCGCCAGGCTCATGACTGCACGCTCCGTATGTGGCGGTTGAAGTAGCGTTCCATAAAGGCGAACAGACGCCCGGAAATCGTCGAGAAAAACAGGTAGATAAAGCACGCAACGGTGTAGAACAGCATCGGGTCTTTGGTCACGCTGACCGCCAGGTTGGTTTGGCGCATCAGGTCGACCAGGGCGATGGTTGAGACCAGCGAGGTATCCTTGAGCAGCGACAGCCAGTTGTTCGACAGGCCGGGCAGGGCGATGCGCGCCAGTTGCGGCAGCACTACTTTGCGAAAGGTGGTGAACTTCGACAGGCCCAGCGCCGAGGCGGCTTCGTATTGCCCTTTAGGGATGGTCTTGAACGCGCCCAGCCAGATCTCGCTGGAGAACGCGGCAAACACCAGGCTGAAGGCAATCATGGCGGCAACAAAGGTATTGATCGTGAACTGCACGTCATACCCCATGGCCTCAAGGATCTTTTGCGCGGCGATCTGGCAGCCGTAGTAAATGATCAGCAGCGTCAGCAGTTCCGGCAAACCCCGGAACACCGTGGAAAAGGTCGTGGCCCAGGCACGTACCCAGCGGTTTTTCGAGCGTGCGGCGACGGCCACCAGCAGCCCCAGCGGCAAACCGATGGGCAGGCAGCTCAAGGCCAGGGCAATGGTCACCAGCGAACCGGCCAGCAGCGCTGAACCCCAGCCGCCACTGGCAAATGAGAGAAGTGAAAGTTGTTCGAGCATGCTCGAGTCCCCGGTCAAAAAAAGGCGAAGGTAAGCCACTGCGCACCATGGGCGCGCAGGGCAGGGTCATCGGCAGGGAGGCCCTCAATCGAGGGCGAAAGACTTAGTAGATGTCGAAGTCGAAGTACTTGCTGGAGATCTTTTTATAGGTGCCGTCGGCGACGATTTCGTCCAGCGCTTTGTTAAAGCGTTCACGCAGGGCATCATCGTTTTGGCGCACGGCAATGGCGGCGTCATCCAGGGTGCCGTCAACGTCACCAATGATTTTGCAGCAGTCCTTGCCGGTTTTATTGACCCACTCCAACAGTGGGAATTTATCGGCAATCACCACGTCGACACGACCGTTATTCAAATCGGCGTTGGCTTCGTCCAGGGTCGGGTACAGCTTGATGTCGGCTTTTTTGTAGTGGGACTCGGCGTACAGGCTTTGCGTGGCGGCGTTTTGTGCGCCCACAGTCTTGCCGGCGAAGTCCGACTGGGCATCGGTGATGTCCGACTCTTTGCCCACGGCGATGGACAGCGGGGTGCGGTAGTAGTGGTTGGTGAACGCAATTTTCTTTTTGCGCTCTTCGTTGACGATCATCGAGGCGACAATGGCGTCGTACTTTTTGGCCATCAAACCCGCAATGATCCCGTCCCAGTCCTGGGCCACGATGGTGCACTGGGCGTCCATGCGTTTGCACAGCTCTTCGGTGATATCGACGTCGAAGCCGTGCAGTTTGTTGTCCGAATCAACGTAGTTGAACGGTGGGTAAGCACCTTCTGTGGCGATGGTCAGTTTGTCTGCCTGGGCGTTGGCCGCGACCGCGAACACCATTGCACAAGCACTGGCAAAGCGAAGGACGTTGTTCATCTAGCACCTCGTTTTATTGTTTTGATCCGGGTGAGGATGTGTAACCCACGAACTCATTGTGTAAGGCCGCGGTTGCCTCAAGACGCTTCTCAACGTCAGGCCCCAGTTGTTTGCACACTTCATTGATGAGCAGGTGCACCAGCGACAGCATGGCTGCGGTGGATTCCCAGAACAGGTTGAATTCGGTCGGTACGCGAAACACTTCATCGGCGCAGGCATCGGCCCAGTCGCAAAAGGTATCGGTCACCAGCGTGACCGGAATGCCCGCTTCACGCGCTTTACGGCACAGTTGCTGGGCGTGGCGCGAATACCGGCGGGCTTCAAACACCACCAGCGCGCAATCGTCGGGCGGGCACAGCAATACATCGGCGTAATGCCCGGCAGCGCCATCGACCAATTGCACGCCATCACGCAGGTATTGCAGCAAATGCACCATGGAGGCGGCGATCCCGCGCTCGGTCTGGAACCCTGCGACAAACACTTTGCGCCGGGTCGCCAGGCGCTGGCTGACGGTCTGCCAGGCGGGGGTCAGGCTGTATTCGTAAACCTTGACCAGGGCTGCGACTTCCAGCTCAAAGCTGCGCGGCAATGCCTGCGGGCTTTGGCTCGATTGCTGGCGGAATTCTTGCAGGCGATCTCCGACCAGCCACGGGCCATCGCCGAGGTCGTCCTTGAGATCGTTTTTCAGTTCTTTGAAATGGCTGTAACCCAGCGCACGGCAGAAACGCCCAACGCTGGACTCGCTGACACCCAGCTTGGCGGCAATGTCGGCGGCGGTCTGAAACGGCAGTTCGTAGAGGTTCGCCAGCATATAACTGGCAATCGCCCGGCCCGAAGGCGCGGCGGTAGACAGACTGCTTTCAAGGCGTTGTTTAATGGACTGACTCACGGCTGCTTCCTGTTCTTGTTTCAGCGCGGTGGAGAAAGTGAATGTTTTCTGTCATGAAGTCAAGAATTGACAGAGAACTGTCATCGCAGGATAGTGCTTTACCGTCATAACTCGACAATAACAACGAGATCGGAGCCCCCTAATGTCCCAGCCCGTCACCGCCACATCGGCCACCGAGTCGCTTTCCCTGAGCGAACTGACCGCTTTGCTGCAACAGATTTTTGAGCGTCATGGCACCTCCCGCGCTGTGGCGCAGGTATTGGCCGACAACTGTGCCCGGGCTCAGCGCGACGGTTCTTACAGCCACGGGGTGTTCCGCATTCCGGGGTATCTGGCGTCGCTGGCGAGCAACTGGGTCGATGGTCAGGCCGTCCCCAAGGTTGAAGACGTGGCCTCCGGTTTTATCCGCGTGGACGCCGCCAATGGCTTTGCGCAACCGGCCTTGGCGGCGGCCCGCGAGCTGCTGGTTGAAAAGGCCCGCAGCGCCGGGATTGCCGTGCTGGCGATTCGCAACTCCCACCACTTCGCGGCGTTGTGGCCCGATGTTGAGCCGTTTGCCGAAGAAGGCCTGGTGGCCTTGAGCGTGGTCAATAGCATGACCTGCGTAGTGCCGCACGGTGCGCAAAAACCCTTGTTTGGCACCAACCCGATCGCCTTCGCGGCACCCCGTGAAGGCGCCAGCCCTATCGTTTTCGACCTGGCCACCAGCGCCATTGCCCATGGCGACGTACAAATCGCTGCGCGCAAAGGTCACCTGTTGCCAGCGGGCATGGGCGTCGACAAACAGGGCGAGCCGACCGAAGACCCGAAAGCCATTCTCGACGGCGGCGCCTTGCTGCCGTTTGGTGGCCACAAAGGCTCGGCACTGTCGATGATGGTGGAGCTGCTGGCGGCGGCGTTGACGGGTGGCAACTTCTCGTTTGAATTCGACTGGAAAAAACACCCGGGCGCGCAAACCCCGTGGACCGGCCAGTTGCTGATCGTGATTGACCCGAGCAAATCCGGTGGTAATAGCTTCGCCCAGCGCAGCGCCGAGCTGGTACGGCAGATGCACGCCGTGGGCCTTGAGCGCATGCCGGGCGACCGACGCTTTATCGAACGCGCCAAGTCCCTGGAAGCCGGCATTCCGTTGGGCGTAGAAGAATTGGCCAAACTGCGCGCATTGGCTGAATAACCCGATGCATTAAAACCGTGGGAGCGGGCTTGCTCGCGATGGGATCGACTGGGTTTATCAGACTAACCGAGTCGCCCCAATCGCGAGCAAGCCCGCTCCCACAGGGTTTTTACAAGGTCATGAACTTTCGAATCAAATTCGGCGTGCACCCGGTCCAGCGTTTCAACGCCCGGCGGAAGTTGGCCGGGTCGTTGAAGTTCAGGTATTCGGCCACCGCCTCGTTGCTGAACCCCTTGATCTGATACAGGTACAGCGCCACGTGTTTGCGCGCCTGGTCTTGTTGGGCCTGAAAGTGTGTGCCGTGTTTGTTCAGTTTGCGCTTGAGGGTGGCCTGGCTCATCGCAAAATGCTGGGCCACTTCTTCAAGGCCAGGGGCGCGTTGCGCCTGATCGCGCAAGTGCACATACAACCGGTCAAGCAGGCTTGCGCTGAAGCCAAGCTCGTGCAATTGGCTTTGTGCTTGCTGGTGCGCGACTTGCCGGGCAATCGCCGAGGCGTTTGGCCAAGGCCGTGTCAGATACTCGCGGGGCAGGCGCATCAGGTCGAGTTGGCCCCCGAACTGGGTGTTTTCGCCCAAGTGCACCCAGTACTGCTCCACGTAGCGCGGCTCGGGGTAGCTGAAGCTGCATTCCCACGGCAAACGCTCGCCGCTGAGCCATTGGCTCATGGATTTCAAGGCAGTCATGCTGGCTTCCTGGACAAAGCGTAATTGCTCTTGGGCGCCGCAACTGTCGAGCCAATACACATACGCGTAGCGCTCATCCAGCAACAGCCGTGGCGTCAACAAGGGGCTGAGCAGCGCCCGGTGGTGAATGACGGTTTCCAGCGCCTGATGCAGGTTTTGCGCCTGTTGCAGGGCATGGCTGGCCGGGCCGTAGTGGCCCGGCAACAAGCGTTGACCGAACAGAAAACTGCTGTCATCGGCCCCCAGCAAGCGCTGGGCGTTAGCGATCAGGCCGAAGAACTGTTGCGGGCTCAGGCGCGTATTGCCGCCGACGATGTCGTCATAGAACAAGCCGGTGCCGCGCAGTAGCCGATGGCTGTCGATGTCGCGGGACAACGCCAGGTCAATCAGGGTCGCGGGTTGGTAGTGCCCGGGTATAAAGCGCGTGTCGGCTTCATACCAGCGGCTGTCGAGGCTCATGCCCGTTTGCTCCGTACCGGTTTGGCCCGCGCCAGAGCGAGGTTCAAGCGTTTGAGCAATTCATCGGGGGCTTCGTTGAAGGCCATGACCACCGCCGTGCTGGCCGACAAATAGACCCGCTCGCCATGCTGACGGGTTTTGTGCGCAAGGCTCTGCACGGCCTGTTGCAGCTCCAGAGCCAGTAACCGGGCCTGGCTTTCGCCGGTGTTTGGCAGCAGCACCACAAAGCGGTCCCCGGCCAAGCGGCAGAGCAGGTCGTGGCGGCGCAGATTGAGAAGCAACAGCTGACTCAAAGCTTGCAGCACTGCGTCGCCTTCCGCGTGGCCATAGTGCTGATTGAGCGAGGCGAAATCGTCGATATCCAGTGCCAGCAATGACAGCGGTTGTTGCTGCTCAAGGCTCTGCGCCATGCAGTCGCTGACCTGACGCTTGAGGTAATCGGCACCGCCCAGCGGGGTGAGTTTGTCGAACAGGCGATGCTCGCGGAATATGCGTTCGCGCTTTTCCATCTGCTGGTTGATGGCTTGCTGTTCGCGGTGCCAGTGGTACAGGCCGAGGGTCAGCAGAACCATCCCGACCGGCATCGGCCCGGATTCGAGCCAGTGGTTCCAGCCCAGGTGTTTGGGCAGGCGGATAAATTCGTCGAGAACGTCCATCCACCAGGAAAAGAAGATGCAGCACAGGCCAATCGACAGGTAATTGGTGACCCGTCCTGTGGGGCGGCTTTTAAGTACCAGCACCAGCCACAGCAGCACAAACAGCGCGGTGCCGCCTTCGCCGATGATGTCCAGCCACTGCCATTCGTGAAAGGCCTTGGGCGTACCGAACGCCAAGTTCAGCAGCACGCCGATATTGGCGGCCAGAACCAGCAACCCGAGTTTCCAGCGATGGTGCTTAAGGATGTTGAGCCAAGTCATGACGGGTCTACCCAAACGTAATGCAGGCCAGCAGAACAGAGCTCTGTGACAGTGATGTTACGAGGTGTGAGGGTCGAATCAGCTCAAGGGTCCTGCCAAAAATCGTTGATATGAAGTGTGTAGGAGCGAGCTTGTCTCGCGATCTTTTGATGGTTTAAAAGCTCGCGAGGCAAGCTCGCTCCTACAGGGTCTTGGGCTGAAAAAGGTCAAATCAGCTCATCCGGCGCGGATTAGCCCCCTAAAAGCCTCTATTTCCGGGGTGTGTGCCGGGCACTGTCACGGCACTGTCATTGAGCACCCCTAGCGTTCGCTCCCAAGTTGTCGGGCCATTTGCCTGGCCTTAAGCGCGAATTGGGGGAGAGCAAACATGTACAAGGGTCGCAGCAAGACGCAATGGGTCGGCTTTACGTTCAGTGCATTGGCCATGGCCATTGCCAGCGAACGCTTGAGCGCCGCCGAGGCTTCGGTCGCCGGTGCCACTGAACACGTTGAGGTGGTCGGCCAGGCCGTGAGCCTGGACAAGGCGCTCAAGCAGCAACGCAATTCGGACACCATCCAAAGCGTGGTGCACGCCGATGGCGTCGCGCAGTTGCCGAACGCCAACGTTGCCGAAGCCGTACAGCGCCTGCCGGGCATCAGCATCGAGCGCGATCAGGGCGAAGGCCGCTTTGTCAGTGTGCGTGGCCTGGGCCCGGACCTGAACAGCGTGACCATCAACGGTACGCTGGTGCCGTCCCCAGAAAGCAAACGCCGCGCCGTTGCCCTCGACGTGTTGCCCTCTGAGCTGGTGCAGTCGCTGTCGGTGATCAAAACCCTGACCCCGGACATGGACGCCAACTCGCTGGGCGGCACGGTCGACGTCGAAAGCTTGTCGGCCTTTGACCACGACGGCCTGTTCTACACCGCCACCACCCAGGCCGGTTACAACAAGAACACCCACCAGACCAGCCCCAAAGTGTCGGGCGCCATCAGTGATCGCTTCAGCCTCGGCGACGGCATCGACAACTTCGGTGTGGCGGCAGCCCTGAGCTGGAACAAACGCGATTTTGGCTCGGACAACGTCGAAACAGCCGGTGCCTGGGACTTTACAGACGGTGCCAAACTCAACAGCTTCGAGCAGCGGGTGTACGACATCAGTCGCGAGCGCTCCGGGGGCGGCCTGAACTTCGACTACAAGCCCGACGACGACACCAAACTCTACTTGCGCACGCTGTACAGCCGCTTCAAAGACAGCGAGATCCGCAACTCGGACTCGATTGAATACGCCAACCCGCAAGCCGAAGGCGAATTGGGCAAGGCCAAAGCCAAGCGCAAACTCAAGCAGCGCGACGAGACTCAGGAAATCCAGTCTTACGTGTTCGGCGGCGAGCGCAGCATGGGCCCGTGGACCCTGAGCGGGCAGGCCGGTTACAGCGAGTCCAGCGAAGACAGCCCGGCGGGCATCGCCGGGGCGACTTTCAAAAGCATTTCAAGCTTCCCCGACAGCGGCTGGTACGACTCTGAAAAGCCGCGGCCGATCATCGGTGCGGGTTTTTATGACCCGGCCAACTTCATCCTCGACAAAGTCGACGTGAAGAAAGAAATCACCAAAGACAAAGAAAAGAACATCCGCCTCGACCTGGCGCGCGATTACGACGTGGACGGATACGCCTCGCAGTTCAAGTTCGGCGGCAAGGTCAGCCGTCGCAGCAAAGACAACGACACCGAAGCCTGGACCTACAAAAACTTCTCGAAACTGGGTTTCAGCGATGACCAGTTGAACCTCGACCGCTTCAGCAAGGGCGAGCTGGATTACTCCCTCGGCCGTTATGGGCCTGGCATCAGCGCAGGGGCGATCAAAGACCTGATCGGCGGGCTGAACCGCGACAAGTTCTACAACGAGCAGGGGTCGCGGGTGAATGACTTCACCATGCACGAAGACATCAACTCGGCGTACCTGATGAACACCGTAGACATCGACGACTGGCGCTTTATCGCCGGCCTGCGCTACGAAGGCACCGAGTTCGACGCCAAGGGCACGGGCATCCGCAACGGGGTGTATGAAGCCCAGGACACCAAGCGCGACTACCATCACTGGTTGCCGGGCTTGCATGCGCGTTACCAGTTGGCGAAAAACACCCAGGTGCGTGCCGCTTGGACCAACGCGGTGGTGCGCCCGACCTTCGGCCAACTGGCGCCGGGCTTTGTGATCGAGGATGACAAGGCTGAAGTCGGCAACCCGAACCTCAAACCGCTGGAGTCGAGCAACTTCGACCTGGGCATTGAGCACTTCATGGGGCAGGCCGGTACGGTGTCGGCGTTCCTGTTTTACAAAGACATCAAAAACTTCGTCTACAACAATGACCTGGCCGGTACGGGCGCGTGGCGCGACTTCACCGAAGCGCATTCCTATGCCAACGGTGACAACGCCAAGCTGTACGGCCTGGAACTGGCCTACTCGCAGAAATTCGACTGGCTGCCTGCGCCCTGGAACGGCGTGATTGTGGGGGCGAACACCACCTTCAGCCGCTCCAATGCCAGCATTAAAGGCTACGACGCCGCGTCCGGGCAAACCCTCAAGCGCGATATTGACTTGCCGAGCCAGTCCAACACCGTCGGTAACCTGATGCTCGGCTGGGAAGACGACAAGCTCAGCGTGCGCCTGTCAGCCAACTACAAATCGGCCTACCTCTATGAGCTGGCCGGGGTCAACGACAAAGCCCACGACACCCATGTGGCTGCGCAGACCTTTGTGGACTTCAGCGCGCGTTACTCGCTGACCAAAAACCTGCAAGTGAGCTTTGACGCGCAGAACCTGACCGACCAGCCGTACTTCGTCTACAGCGGCAACAGCCGCTACAACAACCAGTACGAAGAGTACGGCCCCACCTACTCTGTAGGCCTGACCTTCACCCATTTTTAAAGCATTGGCGTTTTCTGTAGTCGCTGCCGAAGGCTGCGATAAGGGCCGCAGGACCTTCGCTTTCGAGCAAGAGCGGGGTCGCTGCGCAACCCATCGCAGCCTGCGGCAGCGGCTACAGATACGGCTTCAACGGACGGTATATCCATGTTTCTTTTGTTCAAACACCCACCGCGGCTTTTACCTTTGCTGGTGTGCCTGGCCGCAGGCGGCGTACAGGCGGCGCCAATCAGCGCACCCACCCTGCAACCCTGGGGCACGGGCAAAGCCCAGGCGCTGAGTTATTTGCCGACCGGCAATGATCGCCTGACCGTGAGCAAACGCGACGGTCTGCGGCTGCTCGATGCGCAAGGCAAAACCCTGAGCCAGATCGCCGGCTCGTTCGCCGGGCTGGACAGCCGCCCTCTGGGCGACAACGTACTGGTGGCCAGCCAGGACAAGGCCAAGCAGCAAGTCGCGCTGTTCAGCCTGGACCCGAAAACCCGCGAATGGCAGACACCGACCTACCTGCCCAAACGCGACTATGCGGTAAATGGCGTGTGCTTGTACCGCGATCAGGCGAGCAATGTGTACCTGTTTACCGTGGGTGAAGAGGGCAAGGGTGAGCAATGGCTGGTGGCGGCGGACAGCAAACAACTGGCCGCACCGCTGTTGGTGCGCAGCCTGCCAATGCCGCCGCAAGCCAAGTTCTGCCAGGTTGAGGATGCGGCGCAGCAACTGTTCGTCAACGAAGAAAACGTCGGCTGGTGGGCTTACCCGGCCCATGCCGAGTCTGACGTTGAGCGCTCGCCAGTGGCCATCGTCGAGCCCTTCGGCAACGTTAAAAAGGCCGCAGGGGCCATGGCGGTGGTGCCCGGTGGTGTGCTCGGGCTGGACCCTGAAGCTGCGCAATTGAACCTCTATCAACAGCAAGGCAAGCGCTGGTCGCCAGTGGCCAGCCTGGCGCTTGACGGTGTGACCGAGCCTGAACATCTGGCCCTGCGTGAAACCGCCAAAGGGCTGGATGTACTGGTGCAGGACGGCGCGACCAATCGCCTGTTCCAAGGCACGCTCGACTGGAAAGCCACGCCGGTGGCTCTGCCGCCTGTGCTGCCGGTGATCAAGCCGCTGGTGCAGACCGACGTGGTGATGAGCCAAGGCGATGCTGCTGACGACCCGGCGATTTGGGTCAACCCCAAAAATCCGGCGCAGAGCCGCGTGCTGGGCACCAACAAACAGCAAGGGCTTGAGGTGTACGACTTGCAAGGCAAGCGCGTGCAGCACTTGCCGGTAGGGCGCCTGAACAACGTCGATGTGCGTCCGGGGTTCACCTTGGAGTCGCGCACCGTTGACCTGGCGGTCGCCACTAATCGAGATCACAACAGCTTGAGCGTGTTCAGCATTGATCGTGAGTCTGGCGAGTTGAAAGCCGTGGGCGAGATCGCCACGCCGGTCAAAGACATCTACGGGCTGTGCCTGTTCAAGGCGCCGTCGGGCGAGATCTACAGCTTCGCCAACGATAAGGACGGGACCTTTGTGCAGCACCGTCTGTTTGCCAAGGGTGACCAGGTGCAAGGCGAGCTGGTACGCCAGTTCAAGGTGCCGACCCAGCCTGAAGGTTGCGTTGCCGACGACCAGCGCCAACGCCTGTTTTTGGGTGAAGAGGATGTGGCGGTGTGGGCCGTGGATGCGCGCCCGGATCAGCCCGCTACGTTGACCAGCGTGATCAAGGTCGGTGAGCAGGTGCATGACGACATTGAGGGGCTGGCGCTGTACCAGACCGAAAAAGACAACTACCTGGTGATCTCAAGCCAAGGCAATGACAGCTACGTAGTGGTCGATGCCGAGCCGCCGTTTGCCCTGCGCGGTGCCTTCCGGGTGGGCGTAAACGCCGAAGCCGGGATTGACGGCACCTCCGAAACCGATGGCCTCGACGTGACCTCAGCCAACCTCGGCGGGCCGTGGAGCAAAGGCATGCTGGTGGTGCAGGACGGCCGCAAGCGCATGCCCGAGCAGGCCCAGAACTTCAAGTACATCCCGTGGAGCGAAGTGGCCAAGGCCTTGCGCCTGCCATAACCCGGTCACACGGGGGGTGTATTTAAATCAACAGTCATCAGGAGTTACAACATGCAAGCAACCATGGAACACATGACCATTTGGGGTCTGATCAACGATGCCAGCCTGCTGGTGAAAGGCGTGATGTTGATACTGCTCGCGGCCTCGGTACTGAGCTGGTTCTTGATTGTGCGCCGTAGCGCCATCCTGCGCCGCAGCGAACGCGACATTGAAAGCTTTACCCAGCGCTTGCGGGCGCCGGGTGACCTGGGCGCGCTGTACCGTGAAAGCCGCGACGCCAGCAACCCGGATGCCGGTGCCGAGCAGGTGTTTGTCGCGGCCTACAGCGAATACGCGCAGCTTCGCCAGCAGCCGGGCATTGATGCTGACGGGGTGATGCAAGGCATTGAACGCTCGCTGTATGTAGCCATTACCGAGCAGGAAATCCGCCTCGAAAAAGGCCTGCAATTTCTGGCCACCGTTGGCTCGGTCAGCCCGTATATCGGCCTGTTCGGCACCGTGTGGGGGATCATGAACTCCTTTATCGGTTTATCACAGGTGCAACAGGCCACGTTGTCGACCGTGGCACCGGGCATTGCCGAAGCCTTGATCGCCACCGCGATTGGCTTGTTTGCCGCGATCCCGGCGGTCATCGCCTACAACCGTTTCTCGTCCCGAGGGCAAACCCTGCTGACCCGCTATTACAGCCTCGGCAATGAACTGCAAATGCGCTTGTACCGTGGCTTTCACGCGGGTTCACGGAACATGGCCGCTGCTGCTTAACAGGGAGTTTGAAGATGCTTGCTCGACCACAGCGCAAACACGGGCCCAAGGCCGAAATGAACGTAGTGCCCTACATCGACGTGATGCTGGTGCTGCTGGTGATTTTTATGGTGACTGCGCCGATGTTGACCCAGGGCGTCAAAATTGACCTGCCCAAAGTCGCCAGTGAAGCGTTGGCCAATGACACCCAGCAGAAAATCCTCACCTTGTCGGTCAAGGCCGATGGCGGCTACTACTGGAACCTAGGCAACGAACTTGACACCAAAAACCAGACCGACAGCGCCGTCAGCCTTGAAGAATTGCAAGCCAAAATCGGCCAGGTGGTGGCGCAAGACGGCGACACCCAGGTGTATATTCGTGCCGACAACGACGCCGGTTACGGCAGCGTGGTCAAGGCCATGGCGGCCTTGCAACAAGGCGGTGTGACCAACCTGGGGCTGGTCACAGAGGCTCCGCAATGAGTGCCGCGTTGATGAGTGCCGGGCACGTTGAGGCCCGGCCGCTGCCCTGGACCCGGCTCTGGCACAACAGCCAGGCGGTGGCGGTCACGGTTGCGTTGCACAGTGCGGTGATTGCGTTTTTAGTGCTGGGCTGGAGCATGGAGCACGAAATGGCCGCGCCCGCGCCGAGTACCTTGAAAACCCGCTTGGTGATGATGCCCGCCGAGCCGCTGGTGGCGCCGCCTGAACCGGCACCGCAGCCGGTGGTGGTACCGCCGCCGGTGGTCGAAGCCAAACCCGAAGTGGTCAAGCCGGACCCGCAGATACAGGCACGCAAACTGGAACAGGCGGCATTGGCGCGTAAACGGGTAGAGGAGCAAAAGCAGCTCAAAGAAGAGCAGCAAAAAATGACCCAACAACGCGCCGAGCAGGCCGAGATGCAACGTCAGCAAGTGGCGGCTGAAGCGGCTGCGCAGCAAGCCCGTGTGGCAGCGGATAACGCCAGGCGTGCGCAACAGGCGGCTGCGGCGGCGGATGTGCGGCAATACTTGCCGATCAGCAAACAGGCTCCGGACTACCCGCAGCGTGCGCTGGACAAAGGCATTGAGGGCGATTGCACGGTTGAGTATTCGGTGACACCGCAGGGCAAGGTCGAAAGCCCCAAAGTGGTCGGTGACTGCCACCCGGCGTTTATTCGCCCGTCATTGGTGGCGGCAGCGACGTTTCGCTATCAGCCGCGCATCGTCGATGGTCAGGCAGTGACAGTGCCGGGGGTACGCAATACGTTCCACTATAAAATCCGCTGACTCATCTAAGAGCAACACGGCTCAAGGGTGGGAGCGGGCTTGCTCGCGATGCGCTTCAGTGCGCCTCATTTGCCCGGCAAAGAAGCGTCATCGTTAACGACCATCGCGAGCAAGCCCGCTCCCACAGTTTTTGGTGTGAGCTTCAATAAATACCTGACAAGCATCAACGCGAAACCCGCGTCCTTGACCTATGCTGCATGCGTTTTCAAGCACAAGGAGATGGCCGTGAACGCGCCCGCTACGACCCCGCCGCCGGCAACGGCGAAAGTTAAGTTACCCATAGGTCTGGTCATCGCCATTGTGGCGATGGTGGGCGTTTTACTGATGCCGTTGCCCGCCGACTTGCCGGTCGCCGGGCACCGGATGTTGGCGATTCTGGTGTTTGCCGTGGTGGTGTGGATCACCGAAGCGGTGTCATACGAAGCCAGCGCCATCATGATCACGTCACTGATGGCGTTTTTGATTGGCATGGCTCCCACCCTGGCCGACCCGTCGAAAATCTACGGCACCAACGCAGGGATCACTATGGCCCTCACCGGGTTTTCCAATGCCGCGCTGGCGCTGGTGGCCGGGGCGCTGTTTATTGCGGCGGCCATGACCCACACCGGGCTGGATCGGCGCATTGCGCTGGTGACCCTGTCACGCATCGGCACCAGCACCCGGCGCATTTTGATCGGGGCGATTGCAGTGACCATTCTGCTCAGCCTGGTGGTGCCCAGCGCCACCGCGCGCAGTGCATGTGTGGTGCCGATCATGATGGGGGTGATTCTGGCGTTTGGCGTCGACAAGCGCTCCAATATCGCGGCCGGGATCATGATTGTGGTGGCGCAGGGCACCAGTATCTGGAACGTCGGCATTCAAACCGCCGCCGCGCAAAACCTGCTGACGGTCGGCTTTATGGACAAGATGCTCGGCGAGCGGGTCAATTGGCTCGACTGGCTGATCGCCGGTGCGCCGTGGGCCATCATCATGTCGGCGGTGTTGCTGTTTGTGGTGCTGAAAATGCTCCCGCCGGAAAGCGACAGCATCCCGGGCGGTAAAGAAGCCGTGGAAAAATCACTGGCCGAACTGGGCCCCATGACCGGGCCGCAGAAGCGCCTGATGGCGGTTTCCATCGCGCTGCTGCTGGGCTGGGCCACGGAAGGCAAGTTGCACAGCTTCGACACCACCTCCATTACCTACGCCGGGCTGGTGATTCTGTTGCTGCCGCGTTACGGGGTAATGACCTGGAAGGACGTGCAGTCGCGTATCCCGTGGGGCACGGTGATTGTGTTCGGCGTGGGGATCAGCCTGGGGACGGCGTTGCTGACCACTCAGGCGGGGCAATGGCTGGGCGGGCAGGTAGTGCATAACACCGGGCTGGATCAGGTAGGGCCACTGGGGATTTTTGCGATTCTGGGGGCGTTTCTGATTTTGATTCACCTGGGCTTTGCCAGCGCGACGGCACTGACATCGGCCTTGCTGCCCATTCTGATTGCGGTCTTGCAGACCTTGCCGGGTGAATTCAGCCGCTTGGGCATGACCATGTTGCTGGGCTTTGTAGTGAGCTACGGCTTTATCCTGCCCATCAACGCCCCGCAAAACATGGTGTGCCTGGGCACACAAACCTTCACCGCCAAGCAATTTGCCAAGGTCGGCTTGATAGTCACCGTGGTGGGTTACCTGCTGATGTTGCTGTTTGGCGCGACGTACTGGAGCTGGCTGGGCTGGATGTAACCGAAATGATGACGTTGTAGGAGCTGCCGAAGGCTGCGATCTTTTGATTTTCAAGGTCAACAGATCGCAGCCTGCGGCAGCTCCTACAGGGTGGAGTTAGCTACCACCTTCGCTGCGGCCGCCGCTGCTGACTTCGGCGGGTACATCCTCACCGGCCATGCGCTTGCGGAACAATGACGTGCGGGCCAGCAGCAAGGTGGTCACCGGCACGGTAATCGCCAGCAGAATCGGGATCAGCCAGGCGTGCAGGACCGGCGTGGATTTAAGTGCCGAGAAGTACACAATCGAGGCCAGTGCCACGCACCAGGCGCCAAGGGTTGAAGCCAGTGCAGGCGGGTGCATGCGCTGGAAAAAGTCTTTGAGGCGCAGCATCCCGATGGCACCAAACAGCGCAAACAGGCTACTGACCACCAGCAGTACGGCCACCGGTATCTCGATCCAGAGCGACAGCTCGCTGACGGAATTCATTCAATTACCTCCCCACGCAGCAGGAACTTGGCCAGCGCAAACGAGCCGACAAACCCGAACAGGGCGATCAGCAAGGCGGCCTCGAAGTAGGTGTCACTGGCATAACGTATGCCCAGCACCAGCATCATCAGCATGGCCACGATATACAGGTAGTCCAGCGCCAGAACCCGGTCCTGGGCCGAAGGGCCCTTAAACAGGCGGACCACGGTCAGCACCATCGCCAGGCTAAAGAAAAACAGGCTGATCAGGATGGCATTGGAGAGCAGGGCACTCATTCAAAGATCTCCATCAAGGGGCGCTCGTAAGCCGTTTTAAAGTGCTCGATAAATTGCGCTTCGTCATCCAGGTCAAAAACGTGCAACAACAGCACGCTGCGGTCCAGCGCCAGTTCGGACCAGACCGTACCCGGCACTACCGTGGTGATCATCGACAAGGCCGCGAGGCCGTTGGCGTCACGCAGGTCAAGGGGGATTTTGATGAACCGCGAGCGTGGCGGGCGCTTGCCAGCATTGAGCACACCCCAGGCCACGGCGATGTTGGACATGATCACGTCACGCCCCACCAAAAAGAACAACTTGAGGATCACACCCGGACGGTGGATGTGAATCGGCAGGGGCCGCAGGGGCGCGAACATGATCGGCGCCAAAAAGCCCAGCGCTGCACCGAGCAACAGATTGCCGGCGCTTAATGACAAGTTGAGCAGCAGCCACAGTAGCCACAACGCCAGGGACAACCACGGTGCCGGGAATAAACGCTTCATGGCTGCACCTCCTGCAACGCCGCTTTGGCAGTGGGCCCCGGTACAGGGCGAGACTCCAGCACCGCCTGCACATAACGCTCTGGGTTGCTCAAGGTCTCGGCGGCGGCCTGGGTAAAGCGCAACAGCGGCTCGGCCTTGATCGTCAGGACCACGCACAGCGCCAGCAACACTACGATAGGCACGCATTCAAGGCGACGCAAAATCGGTGATGGCCGCTCCAGCGGCGTCCAAAAGCGCTGGATGCCCATGCGCGAGAAGGCGATCAAAGAGGCCAGCCCGGACAGAATCAACAGGGCCAGCAAGCACCAGGCGGCGGTAGACACCGGGGCGTTGATCTCGTTGCCCAGCCCGGCCGGGTTGAGCAGCGCGTTGAGCAAGCTGAGCTTGCCGATAAACCCGGACAGCGGCGGCATACCGATAATCAGCAGGGCGCAGGCGATAAAGCTCAAGCCCAGAAACGCCATCGCCCACGGAATAATCTGCCCGACTACGACGTTTTGCTCGTCGTCCAGGTTGGTCCCGCGTGGGGGCGGCTCAACGATGGAAGGTAATGCTTCAGCATCTTCTTCGTACAGCGTCTCGCTGGATGAGCGCGAACGTTCAATGAGCTCGGCCAGCAAGAACAGCGCACTCAGTGCCAGGGTGGAGCTGACCAGATAAAACAGGGCCGCCGCAATCAGGTTGGGTTGGGCAAAACCCACCGCCGACAACAGAATGCCGGCCGACACCAGAATGCTCAGGCTGGCCATGCGCTCCAGGCGCTGGGCCGCGAGGATGGCAATGGCGGCGCAGACAATGGTTGCCATGCCGCCGTAGATCAGCCAGTCGCTGCCAAAGTAGGCCGACGCCCCGGCCTGGCCCGAGAACAGCAGCGTCCACAGGCGCAACACGGTGTAGATCCCGACCTTGGTCATGATTGCAAACAGCGCCGCTACCGGGGCGCTGGCCGAGGAGTAGGCGGGCACCAGCCAGAAGTTAAGCGGCCACATGCCGGCTTTTGCCAGGAAGGCGATGGCCAGAATGGCCGCACCGGCGTGCAACAGGCCACGATCGGCTTCGGGCACCAAGGGAATTTTGAACGCCAGGTCGGCCATGTTCAGCGTGCCGGTGACGCCATAGATCAACGCCGCACCAATCAGGAACAGTGACGAAGCCAGCAGGTTGATCGCGATGTAATGCAGGCCCGACGACACCCGTGCCTTGCCCGAACCGTGCAGCATCAGGCCGTAAGAGGCCGCCAGCAACACTTCGAAAAACACGAACAGGTTGAACAGGTCAGCGGTAAGGAAAGCGCCATACAACCCCATCAACTGGATCTGGAACAGCGCATGGAAGCTGGAACCGGCGCGGTCCCAGCGGGCCATGGCGAACATCAGCGCGCAACTGGCGATCACTCCGGTGAGCACCAGCATCAGTGCCGACAAGCGATCCACCACCAGCACAATGCCGAACGGCACTTGCCAGTTGCTCGGCAGGTACACGCCTATCGAGGCCGGGCTGCCGTTTTGTTGCGTCCATAGCAGCAAGGTGATCGAAATGCACAACCCGAGCAGGGTCGAACCGAGGTTGATACGGGCTTTGAGCGGGCGATGTTTTTCGCCCAGCAACAGCATGCACGCAGCAGTAAGCAGCGGTAGCAGGATGGGCGCGACTATCAAATGCGGCATCAAATTCATTCTTTAGGCTCCCGGCCATCCACATGGTCGGTACCGGTCAGGCCGCGAGAGGCCAGCAAGACCACCAGAAACAGCGCGGTCATGGCAAAACTGATGACGATGGCGGTCAACACCAGTGCCTGCGGCAAAGGGTCGGTGTAGTTGAGCAAGTCTTGCGGTACGCCTTCTTTGATCACAGGCTCCTTGCCGATAAACAGGCTGCCCATGCTGAAAATAAACAGGTTGACCCCGTACGACAGCAAGCACAGGCCCATCACCACCTGAAAGGTTCGAGGGCGCAGGATCAGCCAGGTACCAGAGGCGGCAAGCACCCCGATAGCAATAGCGATAACTTCTTCCATCAGGCAGCTCCCGTCTTGGATTGGAGGGCGGGACGATGGGCTCGTACCGATTGGTGAGCCAGCGCTGTGAGAATCAGCAGCGTGGCGCCGACCACAACGGCAAACACACCAATGTCAAAAAACAGCGCACTGGCCACGTGAATCTCACCCAGCACCGGCAAGCTGAAGTGCGCGGTGTGGGTAGTCAGGAACGGGTAGCCCCACAGCAGCGAGCCCAGCCCGGTCAACGTTGCACAGAGCAACCCGGTGCCCATCCAGCGCAGCGGCCGCAGGCTCATTTGTGCCTCGACCCACTGCGTGCCGGCCACCATGTATTGCAGGATGAACGCCACCGACATCACCAGGCCGGCGACGAAACCGCCGCCAGGCTGGTTGTGACCACGCATAAACAGGTACATCGAGACCATAAACGCAATCGGCAACAGCAAGCGCACCAGCACCGCTGGCACCATCATGAAGCCCAAGGCGGTATCGCTGGCGCTGCGCGGGTTCACCAGGTCGGTGACCACGTCTTTGGCCAGCAAGCGCTGCTGGGCAGGCAATTGCATGCTTTCTTTGGGAGGGCGGAACCGGCGCAGCAGAGCGAACACGGTCAGGGCCACGGCGGCCAGCACGGTGATTTCACCCAGGGTATCGAAACCGCGGAAGTCCACCAGCATCACGTTCACCACGTTGGTACCGCCGCCTTCGGGTAACGCACGGCTGAGGAAGAACGAAGAGATGTGGTTCGGGGTTTGCCGGGTCAACATGGCATATGACAGCACCGCCATACCGCCGCCGACGGCGATCGACAACAGCAAGTCGCGCAGACGACGGATACGGGCTTTGTTCAGGGTGCCAGGCAACGGCGAGACGTCTTCGATCCGCCGTGGCAGCCAGCGCAGGCCCAACAGAATCAGTACCGTGGTCACCACCTCAACCACCAGTTGGGTCAACGCCAGGTCCGGCGCCGAGAACCAGACGAAGGTCACGCAGGTCATCAAGCCGCACACACTGACCATGGTCAAAGCGGCCAGACGGTGGTACTTGGCTTGCCAGGCGGCACCGATGGCACAGGCAATTGCCAGCAGCCATAAGGTCACAAACACAATGGAGCCCGGAATGTTCGGCCGGTCGCCCCAGCTCAAGCCGCTGTAGAGCATCGGGATCAGCCCGGCAACCACCGCCGCCAGTACCAGCAGGAACAACTGGGTTTGCAGGCGCAAGGTGCTCACGCGCCGCTCGACGCGCCGCGCCCGGCGCATGAGCACCACCATGCTGCGTTCGAAGAAACGCTTGCCGTTGAAGTACCTGATCAGCGGCGGCAGCGGGAAGCGCTCAAGCTTGAGCTGCTTGCGCAACAACACGTACAGCACAATACCGCCGGACATGGCGATCAGGCTCATGATCATCGGGGCATTCAGGCCGTGCCAGATGGCCAGGCTGTATTCGGGCAGGTCGCCCCCCACCACCGGTTGAGCGGCCGCAGCGAGAAGAGGGCCGACCGTGTGGGCCGGGAAGATACCGACCATCAGGCAGGTAAACACCAACAATTCTACCGGCGCCCGCATCCAGCGCGGCGGCTCGTGCGGGGTGTGCGGCAGGTCGGTGGCAGGCGGGCCGAAGAACACATCCACGGTAAAGCGCAGCGCGTAAGCAACGCTAAACGTACCGCCAATGGTGGCGATGACAGGCAGGGCAATTTCGACCCAGGCCGTGGAGTTGATGAACACCGTTTCGGCGAAGAACATTTCTTTCGACAAGAAACCGTTGAGCAACGGCACACCGGCCATCGACGCACTGGCTACCATCGCCAGCGTGGCGGTGTACGGCATCAGTTTGAACAGGCCGCTGAGCTTGCGAATATCCCGCGTGCCGGTTTCGTGGTCGATGATCCCGGCCGCCATGAACAGCGAGGCCTTGAAGGTGGCATGGTTGAGGATATGGAACACCGCCGCCACGGCCGCAAGCGGGCTGTTCAGGCCCAGTAGCAGGGTAATCAGGCCCAGGTGACTGATGGTCGAATAGGCCAGCAGGCCCTTGAGATCATTTTGAAACATTGCGCAGTAGGCGCCGAGCACCAGGGTGCAGGCCCCGGCGCCGCTGACAATCCAGAACCATTCTTCGGTTCCGGACAGGGGCGACCACAGCCGCGCCAACAGGAATACCCCGGCCTTGACCATGGTTGCCGAGTGCAGATAAGCCGAAACCGGAGTCGGCGCCGCCATGGCATGGGGTAACCAGAAATGAAACGGGAATTGTGCACTTTTGCTAAGGGCGCCGATGAGAATCAGCGGCAACAGAATGGGGTACAGACTGTGAGCTTTAATCTGGTCGCCTGCGGCCAGCACGACGTCCAGATCATAGCTGCCGACAACATGGCCGAGCAGCATGACCCCCGCCAGCAGGCACAAGCCCCCCGCGCCAGTGACCATCAGCGCCATATAGGCGCCGCGTCGGGCGTCGGAGCGGTGATGCCAGTAGCCGATCAGCAGGAACGAGAAGAGGCTGGTCAGCTCCCAGAAAAATACGATCTGGATCAAGTTGCCCGAAATCACCAGGCCGAGCATCGCGCCCATAAACGCCAGGAAAAACGAGAAGAAGCGCGGCACCGGGTCTTCGGGTGACATGTAGTAACGGGCGTACAGAGACACCAGCGCGCCAATGCCCAGGACCAGAATCGAGAACAGCCAGGCAAACCCGTCCATGCGCAGGACAAAATTGAGGCCGATACTCGGCAGCCACATGAACTCTTCACGAATCACCCCACCATGGGCGATTTGCGGATAGAGCAGGGCAACTTGAACTAAGCCGATCAGAGCAATCAAACCGGCCAGCAGTGATTCACTGTTACGTGCGTTGTGCGGCAAAACAGCCGCCAGACAGCTGCCAATAAATGGCAGAAGCAGTAGAACTATCAGGGACATAGGCTTCTAATCTGCAGGAGTTTGCGAACGATCATACGTGGCGACTTGACGATCACCAACAACGTATCTGTAGATGAATCCTACAAAATGTGTGCAAAACTTTAACAACGAGCCAGGTCTCTTCCTTATTGACCCGCTTGCGTGATGCGAGCGTCGCCCCCATACGTGGGGGCGAGTCATGCCAGATGATGAGGTTTAACCGGGTGAATGGGGTGCAAAAGCATCACTCGCAGGCTTGGTTACCTTGCTTTTCATCCGACTCGCTGGGCGTTTTACCTTTTGTTTTTAACTCACTAACGATCACCGCTGCAACAATCAATAGCGCACCGAGCAATGCGATGCCGGGTAAACGCTCCCCGGCAATACGCCCGACGATCCCGGCCCATACCGGCTCACCGGCATAAATAAGCGTGGCGCGGGTCGGTGAAACACTTTTTTGTGCCCAGTTCATCGCCACTTGAATAATCGCGCTCGCAGCCCCCAGGCCCACCGCGCTGATCAGCAGCAGCCAAGAGAAGTCAGGGATTGCCTCGCCGCTCGGCACCACCATCAAGAAGGACAGAATAGACGCGGTGGCGAGCTGCACCACGGTCACCCGTCGCACATCGACTTTGCCGGCATAAGCGCTGATCAGGATTATTTCGGCGGCTATGGCGATAGCACTGATCAGGGTCACGATCTCACCCTGGCTGAAGTTCAGCGATGCACCATTGGGCCCGGACAGCAGCATCAAGCCGGTAAACGCCATCACGATACCGATACTCGGCATCAGGCCGGGTCTGCGGCCCAGTACCAGCCACTGCAGCAGCGGCACGAAAGGTACGTAAAGAGCGGTGATAAAGGCCGACTGGCTGCTGGGAATGGTTTGCAGGCCTACGGTTTGCAAGCCGTAACCGAACATGATTGCCGTACCAATGAAAAACCCGGCTTTAAGCTCAAGTCGTGTGAAACCGCGCAAGCTTCGCCAGGAAAACAGTGCCACGATCGTCGCCGCGGCAGCAAAGCGCAGGCCGACAAAAAACATCGGGCCGCTGGACGTCAATGCATGCTGTACCAACAAAAAGGTGCCGCCCCAGACCATGGTGATCAGGATCAGTACACATTCTGCTTTACTGAAACGAGCCGTTATCGACCCGAGCCTGGAAGTTTTCAACGTTGACATAACCTTGCACGCCACAAGATGAGAGACGCACAATGCGTCAAAGCTGAGCAGTATACTGCGCACCCCCATAGAGTGAGCAATATAGTGCCCAACGAAATTCCCCATTCTGATTCGTCACAGAGAGGTTTCATGCAACGTACTTCGGTATTGCAGCACGTCAGTCAGAACGTTCGGCGCTTGAGGCTGCTCGCTCACCTTAGCCAAAGTGCCCTGTCTGATTTGTCGGGTGTCAGCCGTCGGATGCTGGTTGCGATAGAGGCCGGCGAGAAAAACGTCAGCCTGAGCACCCTTGATCGCGTGGCAGAGGCGTTGAACGTGGCGTTCAGTGATTTGATTCAGGCGCCGGGTTCTGTTGACCCGAGTCGCATCAACGAACTGGCGTGGGCCGGCAACAGCACGGCGAGCAAGGCGGTGTTATTGGCCAAGGCGGTGGCCTGTAAAGAGGTTGAGCTATGGGAATGGACCCTGGTGCCGGGCGACGAATACCACTCGCAGGCTGATGCCGACGGCTGGAGCGAGCAGTTATACGTATTTGAAGGGCGCTTGACGCTGGTCATTGACGAGCAGTCGTTCACGTTCGGCGCAGGGGAGTTCTATATGTACGCCAGCAATAAACCGCACTCCTACCGCAATGACGGCGATGAAGTGGTTCGCTTTATCCGCAACGTGGTTATTTGAGAAAGGTGGCGGGACAAATGTCCCGCCGAGCCAGGCTGCCGCACACCGTTCGCTCGCGGTCCAGGCCAATCATCAGGTCAATTGGCTTGAACAGGGTATGTGCTGACTGGGGAATCAGCCCGAGCGACGTAGGCTGCACCGCAGGCCTGACGCAACACTCCGCTTAGCGGATGTTTTTGATGGTGCCTTTGTTACCGGTAACCGTCACGTTCACCTTCTTGAAGATGAAGTAGTCTTCAACCGACACGGCGTAACGAGGTGCGACGATCAAATCCGAACCCGAACTCTTGACCGCTTTGTAAGCAGCAGCTGCTTTAGTGGCAGACACTGGGTCTGGCAGGCTGAAAGCAGGAGCAGGGCCGCCATAGGTCACGCCGTCTGCGAACTCACTGTCGCCGCTGATTTTCAGCACGCCGAACAGAATGTCCGAAGACGATTGGCCGGTGATCTCGCCGCCCACTTCAATGTTAGCTTTCAGGTCAGCAGTGACAGTACCCGCGATTGGAGCATTTGGCTGGCTCACGTTGTGGCTCATGCAACCGCTGGTGGCCAGAACTGCTGCCACTAATGCGACAGGCATCCATATTTTTTTCATCGTAAAGCTCCAAGAGATTTGTCAGTCCGTTCGTTAACGGCGGCGAGACTGTACGTGAGCACCCCTAGGATTAAAGTCAGCTAAGTCCCTCTCTCGCGCAGGCATAAAACCTATTGGCGGTAGGAATTTGGATTACCTCCTACTTTTACGGGAGTTCACTGTAGGTACGGGGCAGGGCGGGGTGTAATACGCGGGAGGTACGGAAAGATCAAAAGATCGCGAGGCAAGTTTTGTGGCGAATATAAGACCCGTGGGAGCGGGCTTGCTCGCGATACAGATGACTCGGTATGGATGTTTCACCCTGTCGATGCAATCGCGAGCAAGCCCGCTCCCACGGCATGCTGAAATAGCCTGAACCCGTTTTAGCGCTGTTCGGTCAAGCACTCATTTAGCGCGGCGCGCCAGTCTGGCTGGCTGACCTGCCATTCACGGACCAGGCGGCTGCAGTCCAGACGCGAGTTTTGCGGGCGGGCCGCGGGGGTCGGGTAGGCGCTGGCCGGTATCGGCTCAAGGGTGGCGCACGTTTTGCCTTGGGCCGTCAGGTGCTCGGCAATGGCTTGGGTAAAACCAAACCAGGAGGTTTCACCGGCTGCTGTCAGGTGGTACACCCCCCATGCGCCGGCCTGGCCCGCTTGCCAGCGCTCGATCAACGCGCGCGTGCTCCTGGCAATGGTGCCGGCCCAGGTCGGTGCGCCAATCTGGTCAGCCACCACGCGCAGCTCGGTTTTTTCCGGGAGTAAACGCTGCATGGTCAGCAGGAAGTTCTTGCCGTGGGTGGAGTACACCCAACTGGTGCGCAGGATCAAATGCTGCCCGCCCACTGCAGTGATCGCTTGCTCGCCCGCCAATTTGCTTTTGCCGTAGACGCCCAGTGGGCCGGTTGGATCGTCTTCGGTATAAGGCCCGGGCTTGCTGCCATCGAACACGTAGTCGGTGGAGTAGTGGATCAGTGGGATACCCAGCGCCCTGGCTTCTTCAGCAAAAACGCCCGGCGCGGTGCCATTGATGGCCAACGCCAAGTCCGGCTCGCTTTCTGCCAGATCCACCGCCGTGTGTGCACCAGCGTTAATGATCATATCCGGGCGATGGGCGCGAACCTGTGCGCGGATCTGCTCGGGCTGGCTCAAATCCAGCTCATCACGGCCCAGCACAATCAACTCGGCTACATTGCCAAGCTGCTTTTGCAGCTCAACGGCCACCTGGCCGGTCTTGCCGCTGATAAGGATTTTTAAAGGCGTGGCGGTGCGGCTCATGCGATCAGGTCCTTGGCGTCAGTGAAACCCAGGCGCTGGCCCTGGTAGCTGCCGTCCTGAACGCGTTTGCACCACTCCAGGTTGTCCAGGTACCACTGCACGGTTTTGCGCAGGCCGGTTTCAAAGGTTTCTGCGGGCACCCAGCCCAGCTCGCGTTCGATTTTGCTGGCGTCGATGGCATAACGCTGGTCATGGCCGGGGCGGTCTTGAACAAAGGTGATCAGGTCAGCGAACTGCACGACACCGGCCGGGCGCTCAGGTGCCAACTCTTCGAGCAAGGCGCAGATGCCGCGCACCACGTCGATGTTCTTTTGCTCGTTATGGCCGCCGATGTTGTACGTCTCGCCGACCACACCATCCGTCACCACCTTGAGCAGGGCGCGGGCGTGGTCCTCTACAAACAGCCAGTCGCGCACTTGCAGGCCATTGCCGTATACAGGCAGCGGTTTACCGGCCAACGCATTGAGAATGACCAGCGGGATCAGTTTTTCCGGGAAATGGAACGGCCCATAGTTATTCGAGCAGTTAGTCACCAGCACCGGCAAACCGTAAGTGCGGTTCCAGGCGCGCACCAAGTGATCAGACGCCGCTTTGCTGGCCGAATACGGCGAGCTTGGCGCGTACGGCGTGGTTTCGGTGAACAGATCGTCTACGCCATGCAAGTCGCCATACACTTCGTCGGTCGAAATATGGTGAAAACGGAAGGCGCATTTTGCAGGTTCCGCAAGTGTCGACCAATAAGCGCGAGTGGCCTCAAGCAGGCTGTAAGTGCCGACAATGTTGGTCTGGATAAAGTCCGACGGGCCATCGATGGAGCGATCAACGTGCGACTCGGCCGCCAAGTGCATGATCGCCTGCGGCTGAAAGCGCTCAATAATTGCGCTCATCGCTGCCTGATCAACGATGTCAGCCTGAACGAACTCGTAACGGGTGTCCGTAGCGATGCTTTGCAGCGATTCCAGATTGCCAGCGTAGGTCAACTTGTCGACGTTGAGCACTTCGTGGGAGGTGTCTTTAATCAAGTGACGGATCAGAGCAGAACCAATGAAACCGGCACCGCCGGTGACTAAAATGCGCATGTGAATATCCCTTATTCCCTGACGGTCTTAAATCATGTGGCGCATAGCTTGGGTGGATGCGCGTGATGGAGCAAGAGGAAGCTCCCAATAATTTCCTGCAAACCGTAGTCGTTGACGAGCCTGCGAGGCTACGTCCGATTGCGCAGCGATCGTAAACCCTGAAAGCACTATTCAACTGAAGAATTGCGAAACCCTGACCCACACAGACTTCGCGCGAATACCGCATTCTACAGACGTAGCCTCGCAGGCTCGTCAACGACTACAGGGTGAGACCCGACACTAAAAATTATTAGAATTCAGGGGGTTGCCAGCTTCGATCTTCTAGTACATAATGCGCGCCATCAGCTCGGGGCAACTACCTGAATAGCTGAAGAATCAAAGAGTTGGAAAAGAGTTGTAGCGATAAAATCGCAAATTTCCTTGCTTTTGATACTTCTAAACAGAAGCTTCAAGCGCAATGGCCGAATAGCAAAATGGTTATGCAGCGGATTGCAAATCCGCCCACGCCGGTTCGATTCCGGCTTCGGCCTCCACATACGAAAGCCCCGTAGATTAACGTCTACGGGGCTTTTTTGTTTTCTCCCTAAAGCTCGGAGTTCCGAAACTTTAGGGGGTGGAGTTCCGAAACTTTTTCATTTCGAGGGCTTGGCGATGGCTCCCACGCGCCTGTAAACCCGGTTCGTGATCTCCTGTTTTGAGTGGCCAAGCAGCAGGCTGGCATCACTGATGTCAGTGATTTCGGATGCCGCCTTGGGGCGGATATCCTTGAATTGGAACTGGGCGATTTTTTCAGCGTCGCCCAGGGCACCTTCGCTTATTGCTTTCAGTCTGGCTTTTTCCCGGGCGTCGTCCCAGCGGTTGCGCAGCATTTCTTGCGACACTTGGCGCCCGGAAGTATTCAAAATAAAGCGCTTGGAAGTGTGCTGCTTTGTTCTGGCAACTATCGCCTCGATAAGTACACCGAGGCTGTTTTTTATGCCATCGACCTGCATCAAAATCCTAAGTCTTTTTCCGGTCTTTCCTTGTTTAACTGTCAGGTAGTCGCCCTCGATGTCTCCCTGGCTCATTGCGATTACATCGGCAGGTCGTTGCCCTGTCAGATAAGCCAGATCCATGGCGTCTTTCAGCTCTTGTGGCGCCTGGGTGTATACGGCAGCCCAAACAACATCGTTGGCATAGAAGTCGCGGACCTTCTCTTTATTCTTGCGTACGCCTGCGCAAGGGTTCTCTTTATCAGTAAAACCCCATTCTCGAGCCATATTGAATACATGTGATAAAAGGGCGATCTCTCGATTCGCCCGGGTCTTTGCTGTTCGCGCATCGCGATACTGAGCCACCATTGAGGGTGTGATTGCATCTATAGGGGCCGTGTCGAAGCCTTTGCGCAGATGTTTAAGCTCTGCTTTGTTATCTTTCTGGGTGCGCGGCGCTTTCTTTGGGACTATATCTCGCTCGTATCGGTCAAAAATGCCCTTCATTATTTTCAGATCTGCCGGCTTCGCCTTGCATTCAAGTTCGGCCCACTTGAGCCGCGCTTTATCTAGATCTACGCCCAGCGCTATCTCTTTTCCGTTTGCGTCTCTGTAGTAGTAACCAATCCAAACTGTCCCGTTCTTACGCGGGCGCTTACGCCGTACCATCCCTGGCGGCAGATCCCTGTTTTCGGTCTTGCGGGGGCGCATATCAATTCACTCTAGAGAAATCAGGTGTCCAGGCTGGAACTGGTGGTGGGGTTTGGGTTTCTAGGGAGTTAGGAATTGCCCCCAGCTTCATGCGGGTGAACATCCGCCCAACCAGCGGGCGGCCTCCACGGCTCTCAACAAAGACCCAGTTGCGATCCTTGAGCCATTGGCGTTGATAGCCCCGGTGTTTGTAGCCCGTTAGCTCGGCCAGCTCTTCCTCAGAGAGAATTTCAGTTTCCATGAGCATCTCCATGCCGCTGCATAGGCCAGGCGGCTATCAGAGTTCTGTGTTGTGTGTGCATGTGCTGTGATTCTCGAAAACTCGCCGCTAAATTTTGTGGTGAGAGGAAGCGGCGAGGTTGGGCGTTGGTTAGATAGACGCTTCGTACATCGGCACTTCGCCAATAGACCCTTGGATCTTGGCGCGTACAGTTGTGTAAGCCTCTTCAAGAACCTTGTCCGGGCGGACCAGTTCAAACCACATAGCCAGTCGGGCTTCTTGAATGCGGTAGCGGAAGCGAACGGCCACACAGAAGGCGTCACCGCCGAGGAATGGCTTCACGCCGATGTAGAACTGTTCAGGGATTCTCAGTTGGCCAGTTTCGCCAGCCTGGCCATCGATCTGCTCGTTGTAGGTGAGCTGCACTTGGCCGTTATCCAGTCGGGTGCCTTGCCGGAAGCTTATGTTCTTCTTGGCTTCGAGGGTGCGACTGATTTCGAGCATGTCCGCAGCTGATGGTGCGTCTGGTATGCCTTCGGGAGCGGTGATGTCTTTGATATTTTCTTCAAAAAACTCGGCGAACGTTGCCTGATCCATCCTTTTGCGGTCTGAGCTTTTCCAGCGGCCCCACTCGATACTGATTGGGCATTGATAGACCGCGACATGCTGACCCCAGGAGGGTTGCTCGGGTTGGTGGTAGTCGAGCACTGCGCGGAAGGTTCGGCCTTCTGGTCCATCGCAGAACACTACAGATGCTGTGCTGGCGAAACGGTTTACATAAGCAATGAAGGTGTCGGCGTCGAGGACGGTTACAGCCTGGCGAATGCGTGTAGGGGCGCGCAGCATGCCTTCAAGGTCTTGAACCTTCACGCCTTGTGGCACAAGGGCGAACGGGGCGGGAAGGGCGTGATGATCCTGTGGTTTGCCCAGGGCCTGGGCGAGTGTAACGAGGTGGCTGATAGCTTCTTGCATTGGATGTGCTCCAGTGTCTGTGGTGAGTGATCGTTACGGTGCGACGTGTCGCAGCGGGGTTTGGGCGTCGTCCTCGACAGGGCGTAAGGACAGGTCTTGTTGTCGAGGGTCGCGACGTGTGAGGTTGCCCTCCGGTGTCAGGAAGAACAGAGAAGTGCCACGGGACAGGGCTGGTTCCTTCACCTTTACGTCAGCCTTGATGTTCATCTGGCCACGCCCGTCGGGCTTGTAGTTCAGTTTGATCACCAACTCGCCGGCTTTGCCGGAAAGTCGAATGGCATCGATCAGGCTGTACTGGGCCTCACTCAGTTCATCAAGAAGTCCACCGGCCTCGATGTCCCTTAGCGTGTCGATGAAGGGGCGTGCTTTACTCATGTGCTGTGCCTCAGTAGGTGTGAGTTGTAAGTCCCTGGACGGCAGGGATCACCGGTGAATCAAGCCGCTTCCTTTGTTGCTTGAGCATCGAGGTAGGCGGCTAGGTCGTTCAGGTAAACAACTTTTGTACCCTTCGCGGAGCTGCCAAGCCGAGTTACTTTCAGTTCGATTCGCTTTGCGCTTATTAGGCGAAGAAGGTAGCGATCACTGGCGATGTGGGAAAAGTAGCGTTCGCGAATGGCGGACAGTGTTGGGCATGGTGTTGCCCATTCTTTGCGCAACTGATCGATGGTGTTGCTCACTGTGAGTCCTCCCCATACCCCTCCGATTGGGGCACCAACTTGAGGCGAATGAGCTCTGCGAGCCCCTCTTTGCTTTTGCCCTTGGCGGCTGCCAATACGTTGCCATTGGCGTCCGCAACAACGGCGCCGTATGGATATTCCGGGCAATTGATGGGTGTCACATAGGCGATCTGTTCATCAGCGATCACGGCGTCAACGCAGCGGAATACTTCGGCCAACTCGACCGACACGCAGGGCAATGCCTCCAGTAGCGCAACAGCTTCGGCTGAAGCACCAATCAGTGTGGCGCGGCTGATCACCGTCGGATGATTCAGGAACATCGGCACCAGTTTTAGGGCGCCTACAGCGGAGTTGATTGCGTTCTGCTTCATGCTGCGGCGTCCTTCTTGGTGATGGTGATGTTCAGCTTCTTGGCGATCCACTCAACGCCCGTCTCCTTCACCATCACGACGGCGTAGTGCACGGGCTTGCCAATAGTGGGGTTCCAGCGCACGCGTGCGTCCGAGAACAAGTAGCCTCGTTCACGATGTGCGCTGGCCAGGTCGCCGGATGAGTTGATCACGCCGAGTTCCCGCAGCCTGGTGCGAAAGGCGCGGGGCTTGAGTCCGAGCAAAGCGGCGGTTTGATCCAGGGTGCGGTTCATTGGTCGGCCTCAGGCTGGGATCTGTTCGAGTTGTTGCGGTCGTTCGCGAATCATGAGGTACGCCTCATCAAGCGCACGCAAGAACTCCTCAACTGTGCCGTTGTTGGCCACGAGTAGGTCATTCACGTTGTCCTCTATGCCCTTTTCGCTGGTATGCGGATTCACGGATTGCGCATCTGCCCGCCAAATGTGAATGATCGTGCCGCCGCTTCGGCGGATGAAGTCTGCTTCGTTATCAAAGCGGACATCGCTGACAACGAATCCGGTCACCGCTCCAAGGCTTTTGGTCATGTAGTCGAGATTTTGCTCCGCGAGCTTCACCCAGACATCCGGATGCACAGTTTTACGTGCCCATTCGGTGCCCATCGACTGCATGAGTTGCCGTGGCGAGTGGTCAAGCCAAGCCAGGGGCTGTTCCTTGCGGTCGCCTTCAAAGTCGGTGGGGTCGAGGTTGAAGATTGCCATGAGGCCGTCGCGGAGTGGGTCAGCGAAGGCGTAGTGCTCAAGCAGGTATGTGCCCGTCAGGTGTTCGGCGGCGGTGGTCTTGCCAGTGCGGGCGCGGCCGGTGAGGCCGATCATTATTGGCTTCATGCTGCATCGCCTCCCCACGGGCCCTGGTTGTCAGCGATGACGACTGCAGGAGGGCTGGCGATAGTAGCGCGACCCTGATTGGCAATGACTAGCAGACCAGTGCGGCGCTGAAGGCGCTCAACGGTTGCTGGGCTTAGGGCTGCTGTCGGGTGTAGGTACACCGGGCAGCGTGGAGCGGTGCGTTGTGTTGTCGTTAGCATTATCCGTACTCGTGGTGAGAGATGTACGGAGCAAAAGTTAGCAATGGCTAACCATGTTTGCAATAGCTAATGCTAATTTTATTTATTGTGATACTAAAACCCGATCATCGGTGTATTTCCTTGGGGCGCGCTGATGCTATGGGAGGTAGATGTTTTTTGTTAGCCTGCGTGCTTTTAGACCTACTGGATCAAATGGATATGATTGCGCGATCACTAGTTGTTGCACTGGCTTTGGTGCCTTTTTTCACAGTCGAGGCAGCCAAAAAGGCGACTGCTGATGATGAGGTTGAGTATTTGATTCCTGAGGATTGGGACTCAAAGAAAGATGAGCCTTCCGCACCGGCTTCTTTGGAGCTGACGCCCAAGTCGTTCCAGGCTGGAATGGTTAAGCACATCAAGGAGATCCCTCAATGTGTGGCCGCGACGCTGGGGAAGGGGAGCCCGCTGAAAGATGGACGGGTGGTGTATCAAGAGCTGAAGATGAATGGCGCGGAGGTCGATATCATTTTGGATGTTAATCCAGCAGGCAAAATTTCAAATGCCAAGTTCACCGGGCCTAATGGCGCAAAAGATAATGCGCAGCTTCAACTCATGATGTGTTCGACATATGCAGTCATGCGAACGCTCCAGCCGGATCTTGAGAAGCCAGAACAAGCTCAAAAAAACGGGTATTCGGAAAATCCTGTTGATACAGGACTCTCCGAAACCCAAATCTCAAATTGATGAGTGTGTTGATGGGGCGTGGTTAGCGCAGGCCTTGAATGGCCCGGATAACTGCCTCGATGGGCACGCCGTGATCGATAGGTAACTCGGACTCGTCCAGGGTGAAGATGTCCTTCATCACCGTGTAGCCCGCGAAAGGTGATTCCCGTTTCGGCTTTGGCCTGGTCACCTTGTGATCCAGACTGAACAAGGTCTTGGCCCGGAACATCTCGAAGGACAAGCCCCTGCTGTCTCGGTTCAGGTCACGCATGGATCGGTTGATCGACTCGGTGAAGGCGTTGGTGTTGCGCTGGGCCGGGCCGAAGTACGAGAAGATCTCTTTCTCCCAGTTGGTCATGGCAGTGACCAAGGGTTTCCAGTGGGTCTTCTGGCTGTCCGGCATCATGGCCAGCCACTCGTTGTAACGCTGTCGCGCTTCCTGCTCGGTGGTTGACTCCCAGATATCGAAGAACGCCTCCTTGAGCTTGTAGGCCACCCCCAGCTCGGGGAACTGATCCAGCCAGGTGTGGATGACCAGCTCGTTCATCGGGTTCAGGTCGCGGCGGCGCATCAGCAACAGCTTGCGGTCACCCTTGAGCTGCCTGCGCTGGTGCTGCGTCAGATCCTTCTTGATGCCCTTGCGCAGCACCTCCAGCGATTCGTTGGCCATCCGCTGGATGTGGAAGCGGTCAACGACGATAGCCGCCCTGGGGAACAGCTTGGACGCCACATCGCGGTACGGCTTCCACATGTCCTGGCAGACGATCTGGACGTTGTCCCGGCCCCGCATGTTGGCCAGGTAGTTGTAGAGCACGTCGAATTGCCGTGACTCCAGGATGTCGATGATGGTGCCGCGCTCGATGTCAGTCAGCACACACCGGAACTGGCGGTTCAGGTACAGCTCGTCGATACCGAGGATGCGCGGCAGGGTTGGCCGGTAGCTGTACTCCTTGACCTTGCAGTACGCCTTGATAACGCCGCGCACCGTGCCCTCATCGAAGCCGATCTCCTCGGCCACCTGGGCGTTGGTGCTCATGAGCGCCTTGCGGATGATGTAGTCGTAGCACCGCTTCGTCATGCGGTGATCCTCGGCCATCTCGTCAAACCTTGGCGTGAAGGTCGATTCACAGCTCTTGCACTGGAAGCGCCGCTGCACGGCCCACAGGGTCACACGCTTGCCATGCATGGGCACGTCCCGGTACTTCACCTGCTTCTTGCCGAAGCGGACGATCTGGCCGATGGTGCCGCAGGTGTGACAGGCGGGCGGGTCTGGGTACTCCACCTGGAAGTGGTAGTCGTGTTCGTCCTCCTGAAAGCTCAGGACTTGAGCTTTCAGGGGATGCAGCATGGTGGCTGGGGCATTCATGTACGGTCGGCCTTCTTGGTCTTACAGGCGAACGGAAAGGCCCGGCTGCGTGTGTTCTCAATGCTCACTTGGATGTTACCCATTACACCGTCCAGTACATCGATGTGTTCCTTCAGTGCCAGCACTTCAAGCTTGCAGGCCTCAACCTCATAGCCGGAGCGCTCCAAGATGTTGAGCAGCGCCAGAGTGGGGGACTTGCAGTCCATGCCATACAGCGCCCGGATCGGCACGCGCAGGCGGTCTGCCGGTTCAAGCGGGACATTCTGGAATCCATATGGGTTCTCGGCGATCCAGCGGGCTACGGTGAAATCAATCGCCAACCGGCCAACCACCTTGGGTTCCTCTGGCTCCAGCAGCTCGCCTTCAAGGACAACGCGAGCAACCAGGCTGACAGCCTCGGTGAAGCGCTCTGGGGCGATCTCCTTGTAGGTGCAGCCGAACTTGGATTTCAGCGACGACCAGCAGGTGATAGCGGCTTTGGCGCGCTGAGCTTCGGGCAGTTCGTCAACGCGGGCTTTCACCAGCGCCTTGATGGCTTCCTGTTGCTCAGAGGACAGGCCGTCAGTGAGCAGCTTGGTCTGGTGTTTCTGCTTGGCAGGGACGCCCTCTTTCAGAACGGTTTCCATCTGGTTGAAGGCGCTGATGTACGCCTCCTTCCACTTGGCCGCTTCCTTGCCGGTGAAGCCCATGCACAGGAAGGTGAAGCCATCGCGGGTCATGCGGAACTGTGGTCGGCGTTCACCTTTTGCATCCTGATATTCAACCTCCGCAAAATTGCGGGCGTTGAATTCGGGCGAGCTATCGAGTGTACGGACGGCGCGCAACACGGTGTCGTGGCGCTTACCAAAGTGTGCAGCGACATCAAGACTGGTAGTGGTCGGCTGACCGTCAACCAGTTCGACAAGTACCGGCGTGGTAACAGGTGCGATGGCTTTCATGAGAGTGTTCCTTTGATTTGAGGCGTGACCGCTCCCGAGGCCAATCGGGTGAGCGGAACCGTGCGGGTTGGCCTACCGGCTCAAAGGGGCCGGCCACTCTTGCGAGTGCCCACACGGCCCCGCCCATAACGCAGGTGCAGCCGTGCTCTGGACACAAAAAAACCGCTCAGATGGCGGTTGTGTCCACCTTTGATTTCCGGGAGGCCAATCCCAGGTCACAGGATTTACTGCGACGAGTGGAAGGTATCCCGTCAAAGGCGGTGTGTCAACAACGTTTTCCGTTGAAGAAATTGAAATGTAGAACCCTATGGAAAGGGCCTAATCAACAACCTTTTCCGAATACCCAAAAAAACATGGTGCATGTTTGGAAGTCAGCAGCGACTAAACCCTTCAAAATGGCCTTTTACTTCAACAATATCCAGACGCAATATGTGCCTTTTGAGATGACTGTTTTTTAAGGCTTTCCTGCAGTTGAGGTAAACAAAAACGCCGCTTTCCCATAAACAGGTAAGCGGCGTTTTTGTTAGGGGGAGGCTTTTAGGCTTTGACTTGGCTTGGCGGGACGATGCCACCGACATAATGAATTGATTCAATCTCGTCGCGGGGAATGGTCAGCCGTCCATAGGTATCGTTGACAGACATAAGGCTTACTTCGATTTCATTCGCGTAAAGCAGTTCCTTGATCATGGTTACGCCTCCGCTTCTCTTCACCACAACATACTCACCTGGTACCAGCAAGTGTTGTGGCTCGCACCATACAACCCAGCCGTTCCTAATCGCCGGCGCGAGTGTATCGCCCTTGACGCGTATCGCATAAACAGTCGGGTCGGAGGTCGGGACATCTACCCAGCCAGTGGTCGACAACAACTCGTCCCACATTCCTTCTTGATTCAATTGCGCGACTCCTTGCAGAGGAGCCCGCCGGAAAGGGTTGATAAGGCTTGGGCCTTGATTGATCTCAGGCGCCAAGCCGTCCTGGGCTAAGCGCGCGGGCATCAAAAGTGTTCCGCCAGTAAGGCCGATCTTATCTTCAAGGTTCTTAGCTGCCTTATCGCCCAATGGTCTATGACCATTCAGCAATTGGGAAAGGTAGGAGGCATCTAGATTGTGGCGATCGGCAAACTCTTTGGTTTTGAGGTCGCCGATCAAAGCCCGTAAGGCCTCGACGCGGAGCTGGCTGATATTCATGCAGGTATCTTAAAAGCGTTTAGCATTTTGTAAATTGCAATCCGCTATTGTTAATGGCGTTAGCGGCTGCTATCTTTTGCAAAACGGAGGTGCACATGAGCCTGCATGCATACATAAAAGTTCTCGATAAGGCGAAGCTGGATGAGCTGGCGACGCGGTGCAGTACGACAGCTGGGCAGTTGAAACAAATCGCGTATGGGCATCGGCGTGCCAGCGTTGTGCTCGCTGTCTCCCTTGAGCGCGAAACTCAAGGTTCCGTCACATGTGAGCAGCTTCGCCCGGATGTTGACTGGGCATATTTGCGCGGCCCTAGAGCGGCGTAAAAGGGTGCCAGGCTGGGACCTCTCACCACAAGATTCCCCCAGCCTGGCTACGACGATACACAGCACATGCACATCGGTCGTGGTCGTAGGATAGGGCGTGCCCGTTTCTATGGCTAGACCGTAAAAGGGGTATTTACGGTTATGCATCGCAAAGAACAATCACCGGCCGCCGCGCCGGTTCTTTCACTTCGCAAGTCGATCTATCGCGCAGCACATGATTACCACGGCGGTGTCACCGCTTTGGCGATCGATATGGTGATGGACTACGACAGTCTGCAAAAGAAAGTTAAGCATGACTTCGAGCAGCGTTGGCTTGATCCGGATGAGCTGGAAGAGGTGATACGCCTGACGGCCAACCCTTTGTTGCTTGATGCCTTGATGCGACCTGCTGGCATGGTCTGGTACAAGCCGGAAGCGGCGGCACCGACGAAAGAAGCTTTGCTTGCAGTCAGCAAGGTGTTGCACCGCACGGGCCTCTTTGTTTCCAGCATGCACGAAGGTGCTGCTGACAACATCTGGGAGCCGCATGAGGTTGAATGCCTTGAGAAGCATGGCGCCGACGTAATCCGCGCTGTTCTGGGCATCATGGCGGGTGCTCGTCAAGCGATGGAGGATCATCTAAATGGATGATATCGATCGCGCTAACGACCAGGCGCAATACTTGCTCGATATGGCGCTTCAGCGCGCACGTCGCGCGGCCTCTACCCGACCAAGCGCAGAGTTTTGCGAGGATTGTGGCGACCCTATCCCGTTGCTTCGGCAGCAGACGATCCAGGGTTGTGCGACCTGCGTTAGTTGCCAGGAGTTGCGGGAGCTGCGTCGATGAGTGATCACGACAATCGCTTGCCTACGGCTGATTGGGCTCAGTTTTACATCGATACATTCGGTTTGGCGCTAGTTCCGATTGAGCCCGGTGAAAAGGGGCCGAAAGGGAAAGGCTGGAACAAGCCGGGTGGCTACTTCACGGACTCGGTCAAAGCTGCTCAGTTCTGGGAAAAGAAGCCTCAACACAACCTCGGCGTCGTCTTGGGGCCTAGCCGTATCTGTTCTCTGGATGTTGATGATGTTCAGTGGACCCGGCATGTGCTGTATGACCTGCTGGAAATTGACCTTGATGCAATGGCTCTGGTGTTTCCGACCGTTGTTGGCAACCCGGCGCGCTTTCGCATTATGTTCCGTGTACCTGACGGCGTTGAGCTGAGCCGTCACTCACTTGCATGGCCCAATGAAAAAGACCCTGATGGTTCGATCCACAAGGCTCTGACCGCGAAGGCCAAGGCCGCGAAGGACGCTGGTGACGCTGTGGGTGAAGCCGAAGCGCGTGCCGAGGCCGATGAGTATCAGCGCATCACCGTTTTCGAATTGCGCGGTGGTATGGTGCAAGACGTGTTGCCACCATCGATTCACCCAGGCACTGGAAAACCTTATACCTGGCGCACGTCGCCGAGCTCTGTTGAAGGCTTGCCGGTGCTTGCGCCAGAGTTGCTGACGATCTGGAACAACTGGGACATCTTTAAGCGCGATGCTGAGGCCGCATGCCCGTGGGCGCCCAAGCCGAAGTTACCTCCTGCCAAAGTTATCAAGTGTCCACCGTCTCCAGCAGGCAAACCGTCAGTTATTGATGAGTTCAATCGCAGTCACGACGTAGCAGAGCTGTTGCGGACACACGACTACATCAAGCGTGGCAGCAAGTGGTTGTATCCGCATAGCAGTACGGGCATGCCAGGGGTGACGATTACAGACGGCAAGGTGTATTCCCACCACGGCGCTGATCCACTCGCCAACGGGCATCAGAACGATGCGTTCGAGGTGTTTTGTTTATTGCAGCATGGTGGGGATCAGTCGCGAGCGGTAAAGGACGCGGCGCGAATGTTGGGTATGCAGCATTCATCGCGGCCTGATTCGCGTGATCTTCCCCCGACCCCATCCGGTGATCCGAGCGAGCCGGACTCCGCGAATGACGCCGCCAGCGAGGCCGCTCCGGCTCCTAATGGGGGCGCGGGGGAGGTGCTGACGCTCGATCACGTCCTTCGGCGATTTGCATTGGTAGAGGGCACCACACATGTGTGGGACTTCGACCAATCGCGGGTTATGAAGAAGTCGGCATTTGAAGCGCGAGTCGGTAAGCCTTTGGCGAAACAGTGGCTGGAGGATACCGAGCATCGAAAGCTGATATCCGATGACCATGTGCGTGACATTGAGCAGTCTCGCCGCATGGCAGGTAAAAAAGGCGGAGCCTTTGGCATGCCGCCGACCGAGCGGTATGTATACATCGATGGCACGAAGGATGTGTGGGATCGCGAGAAAAAGCGGCGAATAGCTGAGGGCGCTGTGAAAATGGCTCTCGGGGATACATACCCTTTATGGTTGAACAGCAGCGAGCGTCGTGTGGTGGATGTTGACCATATCGTCTTTGATCCGACAATGACCAAAGACCCTACTGTTTACATCAACACCTTCGATGGTCTACCGCTTGAGCCGGTCAATGATGAAGCAGCCTGCGAAAACCTGCGCTGGCTGATTTCGTTCCTTTGCAACCATGATCAGGATGCCTCTCAGTGGTTGACGCGGTGGATTGCGTATCCGCTGCAACACCTCGGTGCGAAGATGGACACGGCTGTTTTGATGCACTCAATCATGGAGGGCTCTGGTAAGAGCCTGCTGTTTGCAGATGCTATGGGCATGCTTTACGGGCAGTACGCCGCCACCGTTGGACAAACCCAGCTTGAAAGTAGCTTCAACGCCTGGCAAAGCCGGAAACTCTGGTCGGTATTTGAAGAGGTCGTTAGCCGCGATCAGCGCTACAACCAGGTGGGCAAGATCAAGCATTTGATCACTGGCAAGACGGTGCGGATGGAGTCGAAGTTCATTAACGGTTGGGAAGAGGCCAACCACATGAACGCGGTTTTCCTGAGCAACGAGATCATGCCTTGGCCCATCAGCGAAAGTGACCGGCGAATGTTGGTGATGTGGCCCGAGCTTACCCTGCCGGAAGAACGCCAAAAGGCTATTGGCCAGGAGCTGAGGAACGGCGGGGTCGCTGCTTTGTATGGTTGGCTGTTGTCGATAGACCTCGGTGATTTTGATCAGCGTACTCGGCCTCCCAGCACGGATGCCCGGGAGCGGCTGGTGGCGTTAAGTCGCGCAGGTTGGCAGACATTCCTCAGCCTTTGGAAGTACGGCGATCTTGGGCGTGATCTGTGGGGCGTGTGCCTTTCGACTGATCTCTATTCGCTTTTCCTTGAATGGTGTCACCGCAACAAAGAGCACGTGATGAGCCAGACGAAGTTCTCGCTGTTCATTGGGTCGGAAGTGGACAAGACCCGGTCTATCCCCTGGACCGAAGGCAGCAACAGGCGTTTTGGTGCGTTTTTCTTTCCGAATGACCCTGGTGCTTCCCAGCCCCCATCACTGAAGGCGGCAGATCTGGGCACGACGGTAACCAACTGGCGGGCGAAAGCGAAGCTGGCCGGGTGGAACGTGGACAGCTGGGAACACATCAAGGCGGCTGCTGCATGACTACATCTAATTGTGTGTTGGGTGTGCCGGGTGTGTGTCGGGTTGGTTTTTGTTGCCTCACACAATTTAAGCCCTTTATTTATGCGGCTTTCAGCTTGTTGTGCGGGGTGTGTTGGGTTTGCCGTCGCGCACGCGCATACGTGACGTTAATTGCACTGAAAAGAAGGCTGATATTTTTTTCTTATGCGAGGAACAACAAACCCAACAAACCCAACACACTCAACTCAAAGTTAATAAAGATATTGATTTTAAAGAGATTTATTTGTGTTGGGTTTGTGTTGGGTTGGTTTTTTTTTGTGTTGGGTTCGGTTTTGGTTGGGAGCACGGGGCGATGATCGAAGAAATGGAAGCGCTGTTGAAGCACTGGGGCGAGCAATGCCGCTGTAATGGCGAAGGCGGCGGCATGGGTAGCCCTATGGCTACGATAATGGAATGGGGTGGCTGCGCGCCGCGCGGTACTCCAGGCTCACGCATCATTCTTGGAGCGGGTGCTGGTCCAGATGGCGTAACTCAAGAAATCACGGCGGCTCTGTCAGATATCGCACGGCAGGATGAGCGCGGGCAGCGTTTGGTACGACTAGCAGGTTTGCGCTATGGCGATGATCCTGCCCCAAGTTGGCTTATGCAGCTCAATCAGGCCGGAATCTGCTCGTTGGCGAAGCAAACTTATTACGATCAAGTGCATGCCTTGCACTTGCGATTGCTGCAAGCGTTGATGACGCGTGCGAAGGGCAGGGAGCAGTTGACCACTCGACGTAGGTCCAGCGATGGCATTCTTTACACCCGAGCTTCGATGGGGCGCAAATGACCGTTCGTCAGGTTGGTTTGTCGGATGTTGGTCCTATCTTGGTCGTATTTATGTCGTTTGCGGACAAACCGAAATTGCCCCCTTTTCGGTTCCGTACTCAGGGGGTAAAAAGTCACCACGATATGGAATTTGCGCCTTGGCGCTGACCTAGCACGTGCTGTGCAGCTTTACCCGGCCTTCCCCAAGCCGGTTACCTAACCCCGCCTCAGCGGGGTTTTTAATTTGTGCTGTCGGCCCTGATGCGGGTTGCCAGTCTTGCTCGAAACACCGGGCTTTTCTTTTATCGCCGAGGAGGCAATGCATGTCGACTGAACAGGAGGTGCAGCAGTCGCTGGCCGATCTTCCTACCTGGCTGCTGATTCTGGTGGCGCTTGCAGGGTTAACCGGGGAGATGTGGCGCGCTGATGCCGCAGGTATGGCGGTGCCGGTGTTGATCAAGCGGGTGCTGTTGCGCTTCGGTGCTTCGGCGGTATTTGGTCTGGCAACGGTAATGCTTGCGACTGCCTTAGGCAGCAGCTTAATGACAGCTGCAGCGATTGGCAGCGTTGTAGCGTGTCTCGGCGCCGATGTGGCTAGCGGGTTGTACGCACGTTGGTTGGCCAAAAAGGCGGGGCTCTGCGAGGTTCCGCCAAGCAGTCAGCATGAGCAGTGACCGACGCGGCAGCAGCACTGAGCGTGGTTACGGTTACAAGTGGCAGAAGTCCCGCGACGGCCATCTGCGTGAATATCCGTACTGCACGATGTGTTCAACGGATCAGCGGCCAGTGGCGGCGACCATCGTCGACCACAAGATCGCCCCCAAGCTGAAGGACGCCAAGGACAGTGGCGATCCCGTTCGGATCAAGGCGGCATGGAAGCTGTTCTGGAATCCAAAGAACTGGGCTAGCCTGTGCAAGTTCTGCCACGACTCGACAAAGCAGCGGATGGAGAAGACCGGCCGGCTTCCTGGCTGCGGGGCTGACGGTCGACCGACTGACCCCGGCCACCACTGGAATCGGTGACCATCCGCTGTCGCCGCACCCAAAAATGCACCGCCCCGAGGGTAGGGGGGGTGAAAAACTATTTTTGGGCTTCGTTCTAGACCGCTCGCCCCCCTCTCTTCGCAAAGTCGGGAAAAATGAGGGAGGGGGGGTATCAATAGACAGGGGTATTTATGGCCGGAAACGGAAACTCGGGGCGCCCTGGAAAACCAGCGGCGCTCAAACTTTTGCAAGGTAACCGCGGTCGGGAAAACGTAGGCGACTTGTTGGCTGAAGTGGCTTCGCCTGCAGTGCCTGTTGGAGCACCTCCGATGCCGGACGTGCTATCTGCAGAAGCAGTTGCTGAGTGGGAACAGTTGATGCCCGCGCTGATCGCGCTGGGTCTTGTTTCGAACTTAGATTCGATGGCCCTGGCGACGTATTGCCAGGCTGTAGCTGAGTGGCGTCGCTATCAGCGCATGCTAACTCAGCGTAATGCCGAATCAGAGGATGGGTTGGGTGGCGATATCCAAACATTCAAAACTGGCGCGCAGCAAATACATGCTCTCCGCCAACTGGCGAATGACGCCGAAAAACGCGCTAACGCGGCAGGTGCTCAGTTTGGTCTATCGCCGATGGCTCGGCGCAACCTGAAGACGTTGCCGCAAGGTCAAGGTGAGCTGTTCCCACATGAGCAACGAGACGCCGCAAACAAATACTTCAGTTGATGACCGGGTTGCCAGCTTTGCCCACGCGGTACTGGCTGGGGAAATTGTCGCCGGTCCCAACGTTCGTAACGCCTGCAAGCGACATCTGCAGGATGTTGAGCACGGCCCGGCCCGTGGTCTGATCTGGGTTCAAGAACTGGCAGATCGGGCTATAGGATTTTTCGAAGACGTGCTGTGCCTCAACGGCGGCGACTATGAAGGTAAGCCGTTCCTATTGGCGCCGTGGCAGTCGTTTGTGGTGGGCAGCCTGTTTGGCTGGATGACCGAGGACGGTTTTCGCCGCTTTCGCCTTGCGTACATTGAGACGGGCAAGGGCTCTGGTAAAAGCCCGCTGGTGGGCGGCATAGGTCTGTACGGGCTGGTTTCCGATGGCGAGCAACGCGCCGAGGTGTACGCCGCTGCGACCAAACGCGATCAGGCCATGATCCTGTTCCGTGATGCGGTGTCAATGGTGAACATGTCGCCGTTGCTGTCCAAGCGTTTGCTTCAGTCGGGCCGCGACGAGAAGGTCTGGAACCTGTTCTACCCCAACACCAATTCGTTCTTTCGTCCGATCAGTGCCGACGAAGGCCAGTCCGGCCCGCGTCCGCATATCGGCCTGTTGGATGAGCTGCACGAACACAAAACCGCCACCACCGTAAACATGATGCGCGCCGGTACCAAGAACCGCCGCAAAGCTATGGTGGTAATGATCACTAACAGCGGCTCTGACAAAAAGACGGTCTGCGGTCAGTACCACGACCTGGGCGTGCGGATCTGCGCGGGCATTGAAGATGACGACAGTTTCTTCGCGTTCATCTGCTCGCTGGATGAGGGCGACGACCCGTTCAAGGACGAAGCTTGCTGGCCCAAGGTCAACCCTTCACTGGATTACATCGTCGAAGGGCAAAGCGATGGCATTCCTGGTCGCAAGTACCTGCGCGAGCAGGTCCAGGCAGCCCGAGGGTTGCCCGCGCAGGAATCGGTAGTGCGCCGTCTCAACTTCTGTGAGTGGACGCAAGCCGATGCGCCGTGGATTTCTTGGGGCGTCTGGAAGCAGGCCGAAGAACGTGTGCCCATGCGGCTACTGCGTAACCGGCGATGTGTAGGCGGGCTCGACCTTGCCAGCACCACGGACTTGACCGCATTCGTACTGATCTTCTGGCCCGCCCCACACGATCCGCACTGGCGGCTGCTGCCGTACTTCTGGATTCCGGATGATGACCTGCAGGGGCGCGAAGACCGCGACAAAGTGCCTTACGCCATGTGGATCAAGCAGGGGCACCTTGAAACCACACCGGGCCGGGCGATCAGCAAGCTGCATGTGCTGCGGCGGCTGGTCACTATCTGCGCGTACTTCGATGTGGAGCGCATCGCCTATGACCGGTGGCGCATTGAAGACCTGCTGCAGCTGATGTCTGAGTACGACATTGCACTGCCGGAAATGGTGGGTTTCGGCCAAGGCTACAAGGACATGGGGCCGGCGGTGGATGAGTTTGAGCGCCGCTTGCTGGGCTTGGCGCCGGAGCAGGAGCAGGACGCTATCGATCTTGACCCCTCTGAATGGGAGATCGTCGACAGTGAAGCCGTCGAAACCCTGCGTCACGACGGCAACCCGGTCATGACCTGGTGCGCCGGTAACGCGGTGATCGTTTCGGACCCGGCCAACAACCGCAAGGCCGATAAGGCCAAGGCGACGGGTCGGATTGACGGCATCGTCGCATCCATTATGGCCGTTGGGATCAGCAGCAAAGCGGCTGGCCCGACGGGTAAATCTATCTACGACGAAGGGGCGGGTATATGAAATTGGTCATCGTTTCATGGCTGGCCGGTCTGTTGGGCTTCGGTCTGCTGGTGGGCGGCGTCGCCATGATCAGTTCGCCAGTGGCCTGCATCGTCGCAGGCGTTGGCTTAATGGCCTGGGCGTTCCTAGCTGATCGCGCAGCGGCTGTCTTGAAAACCAAACCCAAACCCCAAGGAGGCTGAGCATGTTCTTTTCAAGCGTGCTCGGCGAGGGGCGTGGAAATCTGACAGAGGCCAACAGCGGTTTTTGGCGTGGCCTGTTGGGTGGTGGCCGCAACAGCTCGGGCGTGAAGGTCACGCCTGAGTCGGCGCTAGGGCTGCCGATTCTGCAGAACTGCGTCACGCTGCTGGCCGAAACCCTGGGCCAGCTACCGTGCGAGATGTACCGCCGGTTGGACAAGGGCCAGCGTGAAGCCGCGATCAATCACCCGGCGTATGACGTGCTGCGGTACCAGCCGAACGGGTTTCAGACGCCGTATGAATACCTGGAGTGCACCCAAGGCGCCGCTGGCTTGCGTGGCAACGCTTACAGCTTTATTGATCGTCGGGACGATGGAAACGTCGTGGCCCTCTGGCCGTTGAATAACGACAAGGTGCAGGTGCTGAGAGGCGGGGACATGCTGCCCTATTACCGGATCAGCGGCGGTGAAGCGGTGCCGATGCGCATGATTCACCATGTGCGCTGGTTCAGCACCAACCATTACGTGGGATTGTCGCCCATCGAGGTGCATGCAGAATCGCTGGGCCTGGCTCAGGCGGTACGGCAATACACCGGCAAAAGCTTCGCCAACGGCGTGACTGTTTCAGGCGTGATCGAGCGCCCACGTGAAGCACCGGCGATCAAGGATCAGGGCAGCATCGACAAGATTGTCGATCAGTGGGGGCAAAAGTTTGGCGGCATGGACAACGCCAAAAAGGTTGCGCTGCTGCAAGAGGGCATGACCTTCAAGCCCGTCTCCATGAACAACGTCGATGCCGAGGTGCTGGGCATCCTCAAAACCACCGGTACCGACATTGCCCGGATCTACAAGATCCCGCTGCCGATGGTCAACGACCTGGAAAAGTCGAACTACAACACCCTTGAGCAGTTGATGATTCAGTTCGTGGTGTTCGCCCTGTTGCCGTGGGTCAAGCGTCATGAGCAGTCGATGATGCGCGACTTCCTGTTGCCCGCTGACCGGCGTGAATACTTCATTGAGTTCAACTTGTCCGGCCTTTTGCGCGGTGACCAAAAGAGCCGTTATGAGGCCTACGCCATTGGGCGCCAGTGGGGCTGGCTCAGCGTCAACGACATCCGTCGGTTGGAGAACATGCCCCCAGTACCGGGCGGCGATATTTACCTGCAACCGCTGAACATGGTGGACGCAGGCAAGGGCGCCGCTGACTTGACCAACCCCAACGTGCGAGCGCAGCTCGAACTGCAGCACGCTGAAATAGAGAGGATTCTCGCGCAATGAAAAACTACCTGCGAGCCTCCAGCCTGCTGTTCAATCAGCCGCTGTTGGTGACGCCTGACATGTTGGACCTCGGCGTACGCTGGGCTAATCAGGCAATGAGCTTGAACATCGTAAACATCGGCAGCCAGGGTGCTGCGAAGTTGTGGTCAGACGATGGCATGGATCGGATCGCCCAGCGTGAGGAAGAGCGTCGGACGGCCATCGCGCGCACGGGCATCGAGGTTATTCCAGTCAGCGGCGTGTTGGTCAGCCGTGGCAGCCACGTCAGCATGTGCGAAACCATGACCAGTTACGAAACGCTGCGGGCTCAGATTAGCAACGCTGTCGCCGATCCGATGGTTGAGCGCATCGTGTTGGACATCGACAGCCCAGGCGGCTCAGCAATCGGCGCGTTTGAACTGGCGGCAGACATTCGCGCCATGGCCCAGCAGAAGCCCATCACCGGCATCGTCAACTTCATGGCCTACAGCGGCGGCTACCTGATCGGCGCCGCGTGCAGCGAGCTGGTGGTGAGCCAGACCAGTGGGGTCGGATCAATCGGCGTCATCGCCAGTCACATGGACCGCTCCAAGATGGAGGAGGGCATGGGCGTCAAGGTGACCACGGTATTTGCCGGTGCCCACAAAAACGACCTCAGCCCTCACGAGCCGTTGAGCGACCAGTCGCTCAAGTACCTGAACGACGTGGTGCAGGAAAGCTACCAATTGTTCGTCAATGCCGTTGCCGACTATCGCGGGCTCTCGGTGCAGCAGGTCATCGCCACCGAAGCTGGCTTGTATCGAGGTCAGGCCGGTATCGCTGCTGGCCTGGCAGATCGAATGCAAAGCCCGCAACAAGCGGTTAATGACCTATCAAACTCGGTGGCATTGAGCCGGGCCAACCGGCAGCAAGGTCGCCTTTCAGTCCGTGCCGCAGCACTGAATTTTCAAAGCCAGATCTGACCGCGTTCGCGGCAGTCTTCGATGCCCGCCTTGTGCGGGTTTTTTTATGCCCAGGAGGCAGCATGTCCCTTGTACTTCAACTGCGTAGCGAACGCGCCAAGATCAATACCACACTTCAAGCGCTGGCCAAACTTGAGGCCGATGGCGAGGCGCTGTCCGCCGAGCAACTGTCTCAGTTCACCACCTTGGAAGCTGAGTTCAACGCACTGACTGACAAGATCAGTCGCGCGGAACAGGCCGAGCGAATGGCGGCAGCCAGTGCGGTGCCGGTCAACGAGTTGGCACAAGGCCGCACCGGCCCTCCACCCGGTCATATTTCCGGAACAGGCCCGGCTGAGGCACCGGGTGTGCGCATGGCTCAGATGGTGCGCTTGCTGGCTGCTGCAGGAGGCAATCAGCAACAAGCCGCCCAGATGGCGCAGCAAGGCGGCTTTTCCACCGATGTTGCCATGGCGTTGAGCACCGTGACACCGGGTGCGGGCGGCGTGCTGGTCCCTCAAAACTTTGCAACCGAGATCATCGAGGCCCTACGCCCGATGTCGGTTGTTCGCAAGATGGGTACCCGTAGCTTGCCCCTGAACAACGGCAACCTGACCATGCCGCGTATCACCGGCAACACGGTGGTGACTTATATCGGTACCGAAACCGATATCCCGATCACCGGCATGACGTTCGCCGACACAAAGTTGTCCGCGAAAAAAGCGGCCGCGATTGTGCCGATCTCTAATGACCTGATCGCCACGGCGGGCATTAGCCCGCGCATCGATGACATCGTTGTTAGCGATTTGGCGGTGTCGATGGGGCTGTCTGAGGATCTGCACTTTATCCGCGCCGACGGTTCGGGCTCGCTGCCCAAGGGCATGCGTTACTGGGCTCAGGCGTTCAACGTGCTGCCGGCGCCTAGCACGGCTGGCATTACCCTGGAAAAGATCGACCTGTTTTGCGGCGGCATGATGCTGCGCATCGAAACTGCCAACGTGATGATGAAGGACTGCGGCTGGTTGATGCACCCGCGCGTGTTCCGCTGGTTGCAGTCGCTGCGTGATGGCAACGGCAACAAGGCCTATCCGGAAATCGAACAGGGCATGTTCAAGGGCTACCCGGTGGGCCTGAGCAATCAGATCCCGGTGAACCTGGGCGCCGATGGCAATGAAACCGAATTCTACTTCGTCAACTTCGCCGACATGATGATCGGCGAAGACATGGACCTGACGATCTCTTTCAGCAGTGAGGCAGCTTACAAAGACGCTGAAGGCAACATGGTCAGTGCCTTCCAGCGCGACCAGACGCTGGTCAAGGTCATCGCCAAACACGACTTTGGCCCGCGCCACGTTGAAAGCATTGTTGTCGCTGTCGCCGTCAAGTGGGGCGCTGGCATGTAATCCCTTTGCCCCGCTTTGGCGGGGCTTTGCATATCTGAGGTTGACGTGATGAGCGACAAAGTGGTGGTGCGTTTTTTGAAGGCCTGGCGCGGTTACTCGGCTGATGAGCTGGCTGGGTTCGATCCTGATGTTGTTGAGGGTCTGAAAGCCAAGGGCTTCGCTGAAGTCTATGAGGGGGCGGGTGGAGCGACATCCAGACAGCGGGCAAGTAAACCAGCGGCCTCGAAACCCCGCGCCGCTAAGCCCAGTGGTAAGTCTGATGAAGGCGGTGATGGCGGCTCTGACGATGGCGGTGCTGGTGGTGCTGAAAACGGCGAAGACACTGATGGCGCCGACGGTGGCGAGGGAGCTGCTGACGAAAGCACCGAAAACACCGATGACGAAGCGAAGCCTTAAATCGTGGCCCGTCGAATCGAGTACCTCGGCGATCCGGTATTAACCCTGGCACAGGTGGCTTTCCAATGCAGGGTTGAGCCCGAAGACATGGAGCCCGTGTTAATCGAGCAGATCGTAATCCCAGGCGTCACCGGGCAATGCGAGTCGAAGACGGGCGCAGCAGTCCGGGCTGCGATGTACGAAGAGGACTGGCCCGCGACCTTCGCGTCTGGTCACGCCCTGGACGTGGGGCAGGCCACTGAAATCGTTTCGATCATGTCCCAACTGCCCGATGGCACATGGGCGGCGCAGCCTGCACCGTTCGAGGTGCAGCAGGGCCAGCGTGAAAGCTTCCTGTTCTTTCCGGCTGGCCGTCCCGTAGGTCCGTTGCGGATTCGCTATAAGGCCGGCCTTAACCTTGACCTGTATCCGGGTGTGCGCAACTGGTTGTTGATGGCGGCGGCGACGATCTACCGGCACCCGGAAATGTTCCTGGTGGGGCAGACGCTGGCCGAGTTGCCATCGGCATTCCTGGACCACCTGGTGGCTGATGTCACCGTACCGCCGAGGTTTTAACCATGGCCATGCGTGAACCGAGTGCGGGGGAGTTAAACCGGCGTATCACTCTGCGGCTTAGAACCGACATTCCAGCGCTGGATCAGGGGCTGGATTCGCTGTTTACCGACCAGAAAAGACGCTGGGCAAAGATTGAGCCGGTCGGGACTGCTGTGTACGCGAACGGTGTGCAGACCGATATGAAGGTCACCCACCGGGTGACGTTCTACTACCTGAAAGGCATGAGCGAGTCACACGAAGTGGTGCATGGCGCCACGATTTATCGCGTGCGCCGGGTCGCGGACATGAACGGCACTCGTCGCTTTACTTTGCTTGAGGTTGAAGAACTCGGCCCCGAGCAACCCAGCGGAGGTATCTATGGCTAACTCAGCATCCATTGAAGGCTACTTGCACTTTGAAGGCTACGACAGCCTGCCGCGTGACTTCTTCGACAAGAAGAAAATCCGTGCAGGCATGCGCAAAGCCGGGCGCCTGGTCATGCAACGGGCGCAGATGAACCTTGCGCTTGCACGGGGCGCGGAGGGTTATCCAGTCAACCGTACCGGGGCAACGTTGGAGTCTGTCTCTTTCAAGGTGTCGCGATCAGGATTCCTGGTCAAAGTGGCGCCGCGCAAGACCAGTGCCATGTCAGAGTTTTACCCTGCTTACCTGCACTATGGGGTAAAAGTTGGGCGGCGCCTTGGCAAGCTGGCTCCAGGCAAGGGTAAAGGCAAGTCTAACCGGCGCGGTGCCGGAGTGCGGGCTGCCGCCCTTGCTGCTCGAGCTGCAGGCGAGTGGCGCATTAAACCCCGCGATAACTACATGGCCGATGCCTTGCAGGACTCCAACTCAGAAATTCAGGCCATTCTCTCTGCGGCGTTCGCTGCGGCTTTGAGCTGATACCTCCAGCAATTGCTGGCACTTCTATCCCTGGAACAAACCATGAAAATCAGTCATGTCGTTGCGCACCTGCGCACGTATTGCCCTGCCTTTTCCGGTCGTGTGTCGGCTGGTATCGATTGGGATGCCGTGGCTGCCAGTGCCAAGTTAAACCATCCCTCTGCATACGTCATCGCGGCAGGCGATGACGCTGCCCCAAACGAGCTGCAGAACGTGGCGCGCCAAAACATTACCGACTTGTTCGATGTGGTCCTGGTGCTCGACAGCACAGACGAGCGCGGCCAGGAGGCGGCTGATTTGCTGCACGACTTGCGTGCGGGGCTTTGGAAAGCATTGGTGGGATGGCAGCCCGGTACTGAGTACGAGCCTATCGAGTACGGCGGCGGCAGCCTGGTGTTTATCAATCGGGCGCGTGTTGTTTACCGCTTCAGTTTTGAGGCTGCATTCCAGTTAGGACGCAACAGCAAAAACGAACCGCCGGAGACGTGGCAGGAGCGCGTTTTAGACGGTTTACCGGCGCTGGAGGGGCTAGACGTTAATTATGACTTTATCGGCCCCCTGAACGATAAAAACCTTTCCGAGAGCGGCCCTGACGGTCGTATCGAATTTCAAACGCGCGAGGATCTACCCCAGTGACGCGACTCCATGTGAAGCCGGCCGAAGGTCGGGCCGCCCCTGACCCGGGCAACAACTACGCGTTGTTGCCCGCTGAGGGCGGGTTTGTGCCGGACAATGCCTATTGGCAGCGTCGGCTAAAGGATCAAGACGTGATCAAGATCGAAGCCCCGGAAGAACCGGCGCCGGTCGTGGCCACAACCAAGGCCACGCGAGGGGCAAAAGCCAATGAACTTTAACAATATCCCCAGTGATATTCGGGTGCCGCTGTTCTATGCGGAGGTCGACAACTCGCAAGCCAACAGCGCCACGTCGACCATGCCGCGCTTGATCGTGGCTCAGGTTAACGATGATTCGACCGCCGCCGAAGTGGGTAAGCTGACCCTTGTGTCGAGCCTGGGTCTTGCTGTCGGCATTGGTGGTCCCGGTTCAATGCTTGCGCAGATGTACGAGACATGGCGGCACATTGATCCGGCGGGTGAGGTTTGGTGCTTGCCGGTCAAGGGCGCGGGCACACTGGCTGAGGGTACGGTCACTGTCACCGGCGCCGCGACGGAATCCGGCCTTCTGAACCTGTATGTAGGCGGTGTCCGCGTGCGTGCGGTAGTGGCCAGCGGCGCGACTCTGGCAGAGGTGGCCCAGTCACTGGCTGCGGCGGTTAACGCGGCAAGCCTTCCGGTATTGGCTACCGCTGCGGCGGGCGTTGTAACGCTGAAATGCAAATGGTCAGGCGAAAGCGGCAATGACATTGCGCTGCAACTGAACCGCCTCGGGCGCAACAACGGCGAGTCGACCCCGGCGGGCTTGACCGTGGAACTGGCGGCGATGACCAAGGGCGCTGGTTCGCCAGAAGTGGCCGACCTGCTGGCCAGCTTGGGTGATGAACCCTTTGAGTTCATTTGCTCGCCGTGGACTGACGCCACGTCGCTCAATGCCTGGCAGGAGTTTATGGGCGACTCTGCGGGCCGTTGGAGCTGGACCAAACAACTTTATGGCCATCTGTACGCCGCGAAGCGCGGCACGGTCGGGCAGTTGGTGGCGTTCGGCGTTACGCGTAACGACCAGCACGCCACGATTTATGGCTTTGAGCCGGACAGCCCCGATCCATTCTGGCGGGCAGCGGCGGCCTATGCCGCGCGTACAGCGGTATACATTTCTGCCGATCCAGCACGCCCGACCCAAACCGGCGAGCTGACAGGCATTACCCCGGCCCCCGCAGGCGAGCGCTTCACGCTGACTGAGCGTCAATCGCTGCTGACCCATGGCATTGCCACGGCGTCGTTTAGCGGCGGTGCCCAGCGCATCGAACGCGGCATTACGAGCTATCAGCGTAACGCGTTCGATCAGCCCGATGATTCATACCTGGACAGCGAGTCACTGCACCAGTCGGCCTACGTGATCAGCTATCTAAAGTCGGTCATTACCAGCAAGTACGGCCGTCACAAGCTGGCCAACGATGGCACGCGCTTTGGTGCGGGTCAGGCCATCGTGACACCTACAGTGATCCGCGCCGAGCTGCTGGCCAGTTATTACGCGCTGGAGCGCTTGGGCATTGTTGAAAACGCAGACGCCTTCGCCCAGTACCTGGTGGTTGAGCGCTCGGCGACCAATCCTAATCGGTTGGACGTGCTGTTCCCGCCTGACATGGTGAATCAGTTGCGAGTGTTCGCGCTGCAGTATCAATTCAGATTGCAGTACGCCGTCTGATTTAACGAACGTCCAAAGCCCGCCCGGTGCGGGCTTTTTTGTGGGAGATCGCAATGGGCAAGAAAGTAGCCGGCACTGTCTACGCCAAAATTGACGGCGGGCAAGCGACCGTCACCGGGGGCGTTGAATGCCCACTGAGTGACGTTAAGCGCGAAAGCGTGGCGCCGGGTTTTTATAAAGAAGAAGACCTGGTGCCGTATGTGAAGTTGACGTGTGTGAATGACCCGGATTTGCCCAAAAAACAAATCATGGCCGCGACCAACTCGACGGTCACCGTTGAGTACGGCAATGGTGATGTTTATGTGCTTTCGGGCGCGTACGTAGTGGGTGAGCCGGCCGCAAAGGGTGATGACGGCACGATTGATTTTGAATGGAACGGCACCAAAGGAGTTTGGCAATGAGCGAACACAAACTGAGCGCACCTATCCAGGCGCACGGCGAAGAAGTCCACAGCATCACATTGCGTCGTCCTACGGTGGCCGAGGTGCGAGCAATAAAAGCACTTCCATTCACTTTTGGTAAAGACGAAGAAGTCGCGCTGAATATGGATGTAGCGGCCAAGTACATCGCGGTTTGTGGCGCTATTCCAGCCCCCTCTGTTAACCAACTGGACTTGTCCGACCTCAATGCGTTGGCTTGGGAAATCACTGGTTTTTTCTTGTCGCCGGCTTCGGCGGCGAAGACGCCGGAAACGGCACCGGAGATAGCGCCCAACTAAGCCAGCTCTATGGGTTGGTTTATGACCTCGCATGGTTCTGGAAAGTCGACCCTGAACAGATGATGAATCGCCCTTTGGATGTGCTGCAAGAGACTTTGCAGCATGCCCAACGCATTAACGCCGCCGGCGCGACGGGGTAGGTATGGCAGATAAGTTTCAGCTTAAGGCACTCATTACGGGCGTCGACAAGCTATCGCCCACGCTGACAGGCATCCGCAAGCGTGTTGCCGGTTTTCGTAAGCAAATGGAGCGTTCAGGCCTTGGCAATATCGGCTTTGCCGACATTGTGAAGGGTGGTGCCTTTGCAGCTCCGTTCATTACGGGAGTGCAAGAAGCCATTAAATTTGAATCTGCAATGGCTGATGTGAGGAAGGTCGTTAACTTCGATACGCCAGAACAGTTCAAGCAGATGGGCGATGACGTGCGCAAGATGTCCGAGGCGCTACCTATGAGCGCCGAGGGGATCGCAAAGATTGTCGCGGCGGGCGGTCAAGCTTCCATCCCGCGTGCTGAACTGAAGGCGTTTGCAGAAGACGCGGTAAAAATGGGCATTGCTTTCGACCAGACTGCCGAGCAGTCCGGCGAAATGATGGCCAAGTGGCGAACCTCGTTCAAGTTGACGCAGCCCGAAGTGGTCGCATTGGCGGACAAGATCAACTACTTGAGCAACACCGGCCCGGCCAGCGCTCAGCAAATTTCGGACATTGTGACGCGCATTGGTCCCTTGGGCGAGATCGCGGGCCTGGCCTCTGGTCAGATCGCGGCGATGGGGGCGACCTTGGCGGGCGTGGGCGTACCAAGCGAAGTGGCGGCAACCGGCATGAAGAACTTCATGCTGGCCTTAACGAAAGGATCTGCGGCTACGAAAGCGCAAAAGGATGCCTTTAAGTCGCTCCGACTTGATACCAAAAAGCTGGCCGAGGGCATGCAGAAGGATGCCCAAGGCACGATGCTGGATGTACTTAAGTCTATATCTGATGTGGATAAAACAAAGCAGGCAGGGATTCTGACGCAGATTTTCGGCACAGAGTCGGTGACAGCAATTTCACCGATGCTAACCAACCTTGATCTGTTGAGACGCAACTTCAAGAATGCCGGTGATGAAGCTCAATACACGGGCTCAATGCAGGCCGAATACACATCACGTGCAGCGACTACGGCTAACGCCATCCAGTTGCTGAGTAACCGGCTTGTCAGTGCCGGTATCTCATTAGGCAACATTTTCTTGCCGCCTCTGAACGAGGCCATTGCAACCCTTGGCCCGATGATCAGCATGGTGGGTGATCTGGCCGTTGCTAACCCTTGGTTGGTTAAAGGGCTGTTGGGTGCAGCCATTGGGTTTAGCGTGCTACGCCTGGCTGTCATGGCGGCTACGGTGGCCACCAAAATATTCAGTTCGGTCGTGGGCATGAGCCCGGTGGGTTTGATCGTGCGCGGCATTGCGCTGGCAGCGGGCTTGCTGATTGCCAACTGGTCGACCGTTGCGCCGTACTTTGAAGCGGTTTGGGAGCGCATTGGCGGGCCACTGACGGCCCTGTGGGAGAGCTTCAAAACCTTTGTTTCCTTCACGCCGCTGGGCCAGATTATCGCCAACTGGGATCCGATCGTTACATGGTTCAAAAACATGTACGAGCGGATAAAGCCGTACCTTGAACCCCTTATGCAGATGGGTGAGTGGGTCGGTGGAAAGCTGGGGATTGTGACCACTGGCGGGGGTAGCGGTAGCGGCTCAAGTCCGCTGGTCAACTACAACGGCGCCGCAATGGGGCCGAGTCCCTTGGTGTCTTCGGGCGGGCAATCACCCGGCCAATCGTTGCTGATGCAGGCTCAAGCCCAATCAAGAACGCAGCTTGAGGGCGGTTTAGTGGTGCGCTTTGAAAACGCGCCGGCGGGTATGCGTGCTGATCCTGGTACCAGCAATCAACCTGGGCTTTCTGTCACGCCGAGAGTGGGCTATCGCTCGCTTGGGGGAACTAGTCAATGAGTGAGTGGCGCGACAGGATGCAAGGCGCCTCCTTTCGGGGGGTGCCGTTCTGGCTGGATGGCGACAGAGTGAACGTGGGCCGCCGCACGCAAGTGCATGAATACCCCCAGCGGGATCAGCCCTACGTGGAGGATCTTGGGCGGCGCACGCGGGAGTATAAATTCACCGGCTTTGTAGCGGGGGATGATTGCCTTGCGCAGCGTGACAAACTGCTGACAGCGCTGGACACGCCCGGCCCGGGGGAGTTGGTGCACCCTTGGTTCGGGCGGATGACGGTTACGGCCGGCGATTGTGAGGTGTCCCACGCGCGCAATGAAATGGGCGTGGTGCGCTTTAGCATGGCGTTCATCGACGGCATGCTGGCCTTCCCGGTTCAGTCGGCCAATACCCGGCGCTTGCTGGCAGAACAGGCGCCGGGCTTGCTGGACTCGATCAAAAGCCGGTACGCCGAGGCAATGAGCAAGGTCGATTTAGTTCGGCAGCGCGTCAGCGCTGTGCGGGCTGCGGTGGCCAGCGTTCATGCCTTTGCGATTGGCTTTCTCAAGCCTTTTACAACCTTGGCGGCTGATCTGGATGCGTTTGTGTATTCCATTATCAACGCCCCGGGCGCGTTTGCGGCCAGCCTGCTAAGTGATATTTCAAGCCTTAAGCGCACGTTCAGCGGCTACGGTGCGAGCGGGTCGTTTAAGGGTGTTAAGGCCAAAGCTTCTGCCTTGTCGTCGCTGCGCGATTCGGCGCCCGTTACGGATAACGAAGAAGTGGCCATGATCCAAGCGGCGGTGATTGGGCTTATTCAGGATGCCGCGCTCTTGGATTTGTTGCTGGACATGGCCCAAGTCCCTATAGCGGTAAGTGAGGGTGTCAGTGAGCCGGCCGACCTGGACGTGCAACTGGCCCAGCAAGGCGCTACGGTCGAGGCGGGTAGCTCGGTCGAAACGACTGTTCCGGTCGCGGATGACGTTCTGGACGCGCGTGACGCGATCAGTGACGCGTTGTGGTCTGTTGCCGGTGACAGCCAGCCAGAACATTTTGGTGCGCTGAGCGGCGTTCGGCTGGCCCTAGACCGGCACCTGACCGAAGTGGCCCGAAGCGGCATAGGTCTGCGCACCTATGCGCCGATTGAGACTGTCTCGTCGTTGGTGTTGGCTCATGCGCTGTACGGCGACGCGCTGCGCAGCGGCGAAATCGTTACGCGTAACCGCGTGCGTCACCCGGGCTTTGTGCCGGCAACAGAACTTCAAGTAGCGAAGACCTAACCATGAATGATGTGAACAAAGTCACTCTTAGTGTGGGTGGGCACGACTACGCCGGTTGGTTGTCGGTCAGCATTGGTGCGGGCATTGAGCGACAGGCGCGGGACTTTACCCTGGGGATCACCTGGCGGTGGCCGGGTGGTGGTGACGTGCCGATCAGAATCCGGCAGGGCGAAGCGCTGGAACTGCGCATTGGCCAAGACCTGGTGTTAACGGGTTACGTGTTTTCGACGCCGATCCGTTACGACGCTGAGTCGATAACGCTGAGCGTTGCCGGTCGCTCTTGCACGGCGGATCTGGTGGACTGCGGCGCGGTCAACAAGCCGGGCCAGTGGCGTGGCCAAAGCGTGCAAAAGATCGTTGAGGCCATTGCCGGTGAGTACGGAATCAAGGTGGTTAACGATGCCAAGACTAGCGAGGGCATTGAAGATCACACGATTGAGCCGGGGGAGACGGCTTTCGAGAGCATCGACCGGCTGTTAACGCAGTCGCTTTTGTTCAGCACTGACGATGCCGAAGGGCGTTTAGTGATTGCCAGCCCGGGCAGCGCAGGGCGTGCGGTCGACACGCTGGAACTGGGTAAAAACGTGCTGTCAGGCGAAACCAGTTTGGACTTTTCCAACGTCTTTTCTGAATACGTCAGCAAGGGACAGCGTAGCGGCACGGACACCAGCTTTGGGGCTGAGGCCAGTGAGATCGAAGCGCGGATAGTTGACGAGCGTATCAAGCGGCGCCGGGTGAAGGTGATCAACCAGTCAGGCCAATCGAGCGAAGCGATTGCGCGCAAGCGGGTCGAATGGGAGCGGGCTAACGCTATCGGCAAGGCCTTGACGGTCAGTTACACCATTCAGGGGTGGCGACAAAGCAATGGAGCGCTGTGGCGGCACAACATGCTTGTGCGGCTGGTGGATCCGCTCATTGGTTTTGATCGTGACATGTTGATCAGTGAGATCAGCTACGAGCTGGGCAAGGAAGGCACCACGGCAAAAATCACGGTAGCCCCGCCTGAGACCTTCCTGCCTGAGCCTAATGATGCTTATGAAAAGCGCAAGCTCAAGAAGGGCAAGTCTACGGACAACTTCGAATACCTACTGCCAGCGGACTACAAGCCATGAGAAACGGCCTAGCAAACGTTTTAGCGCGCGGCGTGGTGGCCTTGGCCAACTCGGCCAGCAAGCTACAAAGCCTTCAACTGCGATTGTTGGCCGGTGAGGTCAAGGACGGTGTTGAACACCTGGAGCCCTACGGCTTCACGTCTTGCCCGCAAAGCGGCGCCGAGGCGCTGGCAGGCTTTATCGGCGGCGACCGTAGCCACGGGGTGGTGATCATGGTGTCAGACCGACGCTTTCGTGTTCAGGGGCTCAAGCCGGGTGAGGTGGCCATCTACACAGACGAAGGCGATCGCATTCACTTCAAGCGTGATCGTGTGATCGACATTGAAACCGTGACACTGAACGTCAAGGCGTCTGAGTCTGTGAACTTTGACACGCCGGTGATCACCACGACCGGGCGTATTGAGTCGGCCGGGGATCAGATCGCCGGCGGGGTCAGCCAGATGAAACACCTGCATGACGGTGTTGAAGTGGGCGACAAACAGAGCGGCCCGCCGGTCGGGGGTGGTGCATGACGCGTGAGGAAACCTTGCGCCGGGCCGTGACGATCAGCCTCTTTACGTGGCGCCGCGCGGGGCCTGATGACGTGGTGGATGACAGCGACCGAAAGGGCTGGTGGGGCGACAGCGTGCCGTCTGTTGCCGGCGACAAAATCGGGTCGCGCCTGTGGCTGTTGTCGCGCCGCACGTTGGTGGCGGACACGCTCAAGGACGCCGAAGCCTACGCCAGTGAGGCGTTGGCCTGGCTGGTTGATGACGGGGTGCTGACGCGCGTTACGGTAACGGCAGAACGCCAAGGCAACGACCGCATGAATTTGCGGGTGACGCTGATCGAGCTGCACGGCGAAACGCTGGAACTGAATTTCAATGACACGTGGGGGCTGATCAATGGCGTATGAGATACCGACACTTCCTGCGCTGATCAAGCGCACGGAGGCCGACTTTGAGCGCAGCGCCCCGGACGCGCTGCGCCGCGCTGATGCCAAGGTAGCGGCCCGCGCGCTCAGTGGCGCCGCGTTTGAGCTGTATGGCTTTCAAAGCTGGGTCGCTCGCCAGTCCAACCCGGCTACGTGTGACGAAGCCATGTTGCTCAACTGGGCGGATTGGCGTTTGGAGGACGGCCCGACACCGGCTGTTTCAGCGGGTGGGCTTGCTGAGGTTGAGGGGGCTAACGGTGCCCTGGTGGACGCTGGCCAGCTCTACCAGTCCAAAGATGGCCGCCGCTACGTGGTCGCTGAATCAGCCACGCTGGTGGGCGGTCGGGCACGCTTGAAGGTGGTCGCCGAAGACGTTGGCACCATTGGCAACATCGAGGGCGGCAGCCTCACGGCAGTGACGCCCGTTCTTGGTGTCAGTTCAACCGCCGTGATCGGCCCTGACGGCATCGTGGGCGGTGCCGATCAGGAAAGCATTGAGGCACTACGGGCGCGGGTTCAAGCGGCCTTCAAGAACCCCAGCAAGGTCGGCAGCGGTGCGGACTTTGTGGAATGGGCCTTGGAGGTGCCGGGGGTGACACGGGCGTGGGCCTTGCCGCGCTGGATGGGGCCGGGCACGTTTGGCCTGGTATTCGTGCGCGACAGTGACCCGGATCTGATCCCCACGGCGGCGCAAGTGGCCGAAGTCCAAGCCTACTTGGATCAGAAACGCCCGGTGACGTCTGAGGTTTACGCGCTGGCCCCTGAGCCCTTGCCGATTAATTTCAGGCTGAGCGTGACACCAGACAGTACGGCGCTGCGTGTGGCCGTTGAGCAGTCGTTGCGGGTGCTGATTGACGACGAAGGCGGCCCCGGTAAAACGCTGCTGAAAACGCACGTGGGCGCCGCGATCAGCAACACGCCGGGGGAAACCAATCATGTGTTGTTTGAACCGGCGACTGATGTGGTGATCAAGCCTAATCAGGTGGCGGTGTCTGGAGTGTTCACATGGACGTGATTGAGGCGAGCTACTTCCAGCAGTTGCAACAACTGTTGCCGCCGGGGCCGGCGTTCGATCTGGAGCTACAGCCCGACTTGGCACAGATGCTGGCAGCCCTTGCCCCGGAGCTGGCCCGGATTGATCAAAACAACGAGGCGCTGTTGCTGGAGTTAAACCCGGCGACTGCCACCGTCCTGTTGCCCGTGTGGGAGGGCTACTTGGGTTTGCCTGACGTGTGCGTGGTGCCGGGGTCGCAGACCCTTGAGCAACGCCGCGCGGCGGTCATAGCCAAGCTGACGGCCACCGGCGCGCCTCAGTTGAGTTTTTATCAGCGCCTGGGTGTTCAAAGTGGCGTGCCGATCCAGATTGAAGAGTTCCGGCCGTGCCGGGTTGGCCCGGCCAGTGCGGGCGACTTTCTGTACGGCGATGGTTGGCCCTGGAGCTGGATCGCTTCGGCGCCGGTTGAGGCCTTCGGCACGGATGCAGCGGCAACGCTGGATTGCCGGCTACAGCAGGAAGCGCCGGAATACACAGACGTAGTGCTGAGCTTCGGCAAGGACGTTGTAGAGAACCTCACGTCGACAGTTGATCAGTTGTTTAACGCCATTCATTACGTGGCGCCGGCCGCCGTCGCCGGTGCTGAGGGTTCATAAGATGGAAAGAATTTCAGCGTGGACGCCGTTAGTCGCGCCCTTGGGGCAGTTCCGTTACGGCACCGTTGCCGGTGGTGTGGCCCCTACGCCGCTCAAGGCGGAATGGCTGAACATGATTCAGAACGAGTTGGCCAGCTTCATCTTGGCTTACTTGCCCAAGCTCGACGCTGAGGACAACACGCAGCTACTCAAGGCTATTCAGGCCTTTGGTGAGCGCTTCCCGCAGAAGGCCACAACCTTGGCCGGGTACGGCATTCTCGACGCGTACACGAAGACTGAGGCCGATTGGCTGCTATCGAAGAAGGCGAACAACGCCATTACGTTGGCCGGGTATGGCATCGGCGATGCCTACACCAAAGCGGTTGTTGACGCGCTGCTGGCTGCAAAGCAGGCCCTGATCGACAACTTGGCCTCGACCAAGCAAGACAAGAACACCGCGCTGATGGCGGCCACGGGGTGGTGTCTGGATTCGGCCACCGGGTTCCTGGAGCAGTGGGGTAGCGGTGAGTGTGGCCCTGACTCGACAACGCAGCCGATCAACTTCCCAAGGCCTTTTGCTGAGGTCTACAACTGCTTTGGCAACAAGGTCACGCCGAACGCTGATGACAGTGACGGTAACGCCGCAGGCGCCCGGGCGGTCAGTGCCACGCAGTACCAGCTCTTCAACGATACACAGGGGTTTCGCGCCACGATCCACTGGCGCGCGATTGGTAAAGCCCCTGGTTTTTAACCGCTAACCCCCCATTATTTTGACGGCCTGCGCTTGCGGGTTTTTTTGCGCCTGGAGAAATTGAATGACTAATGTATCAGCGCTGGAAGCCTACACCGGCCAGATCGCGGAAGCGGCGGCTATGTCCGGTGCTGCGTCTGCAAAGCAGCACCACTACATCCATGGCGATGCAGACTCTGATGTGATCACTGAGTCTGGCCCAGTTCCAACGATTGCGAAGCAAGCGCGGTTGTCTGCTGAAGAAACGGCGGCACTTGAGGGGAAGTTAGCAGACCCTTTTAAGGGGGCTGGGATAGTTGGCTGGCAACGCAACCGGACGTTGAAAGCAGCTTCTACAGTCGCAGAAGTGCTATCGCTACGGGCAGTAAACATTTGGGAGGAAAGATTTGTTGCGCTCATCACGGATAGACCGAATATTGATAATCCCGAAACTTGGGATTGGGCACCTGCGGTACAAGCTGCAAGCGATTATGTAAGATTTACTTTTAATAATTATGGCCCCGGTTCTCAATGCGTGATCGACTTTCCGGGTGGTCGTTACAAAATTAAAAGCAAGGTTGTTATTTCTGCGTTTGCAAAAATTCGGTCAGATGGCCTTGTTGTTTTTGAAACTGAGGTTGCCGGTGATAGTGCATTTCACTTCACGCCAAGTAAAGGTGACTACTTAGAAAGCTCAGTAGTAATTAAAAAGCAACAGTGGTTTCGCGGGCCATTTATCAATGGTGTCTCAGGTGGGATTGTTTTTCGTAATAATCTTGCGCCCGGCGGGTGCACAGGTATAGAGCTTGGGCCTAGGTCGGGTGAGCTGGGTGTGTTTCTTCCTTTTTCCCGCTATTCCTCTATAGATTTTTCTGTAGAAGGCTACGGCGCTGCGATGAAGTTTAATAGGTTTCATAACTATATAGCTTCATTTAGTCGCGCTCACTTGGAAAACAATACTGAGCTTGTTGTTTTTGGTGAGGAGTCAGGGGCTAACGTAGTGGACTCGGGTGAAAATATACACTTTAGTGATTGCGTTTTTGCTCAGTGTCAAACCGCTTTCAGATGGTACTGTGACGGTTTCGACCTTAATCTAACTAATTGCTCTATTGATTATATCGGTACTGTATTTAGGTTTAATCGGTTGTATAGAAAAATCACCGTGTCTGGCGGTCACATGGAAGGTATTGGCGGTGCTCGGGCGCATGATGGTATTGGCGGAATTCTGCTTGAGGAATCTACCCATCCTGATGATCGAGGCATAAAGTGCCACGTGTGCATATCTGGGATACCTGCCTATATCGAGGCGGGCAATATGTTCAGAGGCTCAAATAGGATTAATCTGTTTCTTGATTTTGAGTACAGAAAGTTGGGTAAAGCCAACACTCCAGATAAAATATTTCTGTGCTCGCCCGGCATATCGCTGCGACGCCAAGCTATCGTAAATCAGCATCGTGCAACGCTACCAAGCTGGTCGACTAACCAGTATAAGGCCCCGACATTTGCCAGTGAAGTAGATGGCACGAATGTTAGGACATCACCGCCTTCTGGTTTTCGGGTTGTTGATGGTAGTGCCGCTGCTGTTATTTCGCCCGAAAGTAGCGTGCTGGGTGGGAAGTCTATAAAGATCACGGGCGGAGCAAGTAATAACTACTTTGCTTTAGATAGCACTGGAAAAATCCCGGTTCGTCCAGGAGATATGGTGTTGGCTAACTTGTTTGCAAAGTGCGATGCCTCTGTTTCTTCTGCGGACATTAGTTTGATTTCTCAGATTAGATTTTATTCTGAAGATGATGTTCAGCTAAGCGCTACAAGTGAGGATCTAAATAGCCTCGGCACGTCAGACATAATTCCGGGGCAGTGGTGCTGTCATGCCTATTCTAGGCAAGAAATTGCACCGGCCGGTGCTGCTTATTACAGAACGCGTAGCGGCATATCAGGGCGAGCGCTAAATAATGTCTCTACGTACTTGACGGGGCTTTACACAACTATTCTTAAGTAAGGGGAATGTATGCGGTACTACTTTATTAAGCACACTGAAAAAATCGCCAATGGCTTTGGCGGCACAGCACAAGGCCCGCTTATTAAAATTCTGCCCAAGTACAAGGGGGATGCCGGCCTGATCGAGCACGAGAAAACCCATGTGCGGCAGTGGTATGCAGCGTTGGCCATCTGGCTGTTGCTGTGCGCGCTGCTTTCGCTGGTCGTGTCGCCGGTGCTGTGGCCACTGTGTGGGCTGGCCCCGCTTGTGCACCCGGTGCTGTACAAGCTCGTCCGGCCTTACCGCCAGTGGTGCGAGGTTCAGGCGTACCGTAAGCAGCTCGCAACGGGCGGCTACAGCACCGGCGAGTTTGCGGTAATCGCCCTGGTAGAAAAGTACGACCTTGGGTTGTCCTCCGATCAGGCCAAAGCGCTGTTATTCGACTGACCGATCCTCTCTCAACCCAACCCGCCATCGAGCGGGCTTTTTTTACCTGGAGTTTGACTATGCCAAGAATTACAGAACAGCAGGGCATTGGCCGTAACCTGCTCGCATTCCTCGACATGCTCGCTTGGTCCGAGCTGGGCAGCGACTGCCTGAAACGCTCCGACGATGGTTACAACGTCATCGTGACCGGGATCGATGGCAAGCTTGAGCTATTCAATGACTACTCAACCCATCCCTTCTCGATCGGTCGGAAGTCCAAGCAGATCAACAGCCGCGGTCTGACTTCCAATGCCTCTGGCCGCTACCAGCAAATGCTCAGGGACTGGCCGCATTACTGCGATCTTTTGAAGCTCCCTGACTTCGGTCCTGTCAGCCAGGACAAGCTCGCCGTTCAGCACATCAGAGAGTGCAGGGCGCTTCCCGATGTAATCGCCGGCCGCATCGAGCCCGCAATCGACAAGTGCCGGAATATCTGGGCCAGCCTACCGGGCGCCGGCTACGGCCAGCGCGAGCATCGACTGCTGGATCTTATTGCGCAATATGAACGGGCATTGAAGGTGGTGGCATGAGCTCGGCCCGCTGGGTGGGCCTTGCGCTGCTGCTGGCCATTGCTTGTTTTGCCACATGGAAAGTAGACGCTTGGCGCTACGGCAAGCAACTGGCTGATCTGAACGCAGAGCATCAAACCGCACTTACTCGTGTGGCTAACCTCAACTCCGCGTTAATCCTGGAAGAGCAGGACAAGCGCTTTGCTCTTGAACAATGGCTGGTAGCCAGCGACCAAGCCCACTATCGAGACCTGACCGATGAGAAAACCAATCAAGCACGCCTGCGTGATCGCCTTGCTACTGCTGACCTGCGGCTGTCAGTCCTACTCGACGCCACCGACACCGCTGGTTGTGACGCGATGCAAGCCACCACCCGCACCGGCAGCGTGGTTCATGACCCCCGTAGAGCCCAACTTGACCCAGCGCATGCTCAACGAATTATCGGAATCACCGGCGACGGCGATCAAGGACTGATCGCACTGCAGGCCTGTCAGGCCTACGCTAAAGAAGTCTCAGTCACAAAATAAAAGGAGCGGCCGAAGCTGGATGCGTCAACATTCAATCCATCGCAGGTGGCGCGGTACGTCGTTGAGAGTCCAACTTAACCCTGTTTCTTTCCAAAAGGCGGTGGACAAGCTGTATGGTAGTCAGTAGCGTCCACGCCCATTACTTGTGAATGCAGGGAAAGAGGCTATATGAGTCGCGATTATGAAGGTCGTGAGATAAGGCAATCAGTAAGAATTGAAGGCGTTTTGAATGGTCGTTCGATAGCTTCTATGCAAACCCCTTTTATGCTGACAGAGGCCGATTTTATGCGGCTGAGAGGTGGTCCGCCAATTACTGCAAGTATCTCAGCGGGTATTGTTTCGGCGGTTGTTGGATTTGGAATCGGCTTGATTCCAAAATTAACTCCTATGTTAAAGGGAGGGGAAGTTCAGGTTTCGGACCCTGAAGGCTATACGGTTCTTGGCGGTTTGATAATTGCGACTTTGATCTATTTGGTCGGGCTTGCTTTTCCGAGTGATAAAGGGAGAGTTATGAAAAATATTGCAGATCATTTTGTTGAGGAAAAGCCTTCAATCAGAATTTTAGGTGAGCATTGATGTTTACATTATCAGAACTTCCGAGCGCTTATCGGCCTTACAAAAGAATTCAGATTTGCTCAAATATAATTGAGGGTGGGGGTGTGTTGGCTGTAATTGGTGATGTTCCGCCTATATTAATTGGTTGCGGTGAGTCCCCTATGATTTGGGTTCAGGCACCTACGGACCCTGAAGGGAAGAATTATGTGGAGTTGATGAAGGCGTCTGTTCCTTTTCACAAGGCTATTAGTGTTGTGAGTGATGTAGGTGCCTTAACTGTCTTCGCTTCTGGTGTTAAGATTTTATATATTGTTTATTCCGATTCAGATAATGCTTCTGTCGAGTATTTAGATTTGGCTCCGATTGGTTTGAATATTCATGGTGATCTTGAGGGGTTGTATGTTGGTGGAGTGACTTTTTCAACGAATACCTTCAGTGGCGTAGAAGCGTTGGTTTCACTTGGGTGATTCAATCATACATTTATAGGGGGGGGGGGGACTGAAAACAGTTCCTAAACAAGATATTGCCCCCTGATTCTACGTGGCTTACAGAGCAAAGATTGATCTAGAGTTTAGGAAAGGAATATTCCTACAAGCTATAGCCTGCTTGATTTTCCCTACCGGGTTGCAAATCCGCCCACGCCGGTTCGATTCCGGCTTCGGCCTCCACATACGAAAGCCCCGTAGATTAACGTCTACGGGGCTTTTTTGTTGTGTGCTAATCATCGGGCTCGAACAGCAAGGCCGTCTCAAAATCTTGCCCGCCGTAATAAATGCCAATGATAAAAACCAGCTTGCCATCAACGGCAAAAGCAATCACGGCCCGCTTGCGATAGTTCGCTATACGCAGACCCGGGCGTATATCGTCCGTTGATTTCCTCGCAGGGGAAACGTTCGTAAATCTTCGCAGTAGGCCACGATAGCGTCGGTGTAGCGTTTGGCAACTACTGGAGACGCCGCCGTGGCTATAAATCGGTAGAGCGCCGTCAATTGCTCCAAAGCTTCAGGTGAATACTCAATGGAATACGCCATCAAGATTCGGTCGTTGCGTTCTGATGCTCTGCTGCTAACCGGGCACGCACTTCATCGATGCTTACTGCTCGAGAAGGGTCTGCTTTCAGGGCATCGTAAGCGGGAGCTACCTGGCTGACCAGCCAGCTTTCCAGCGCGCGGTCACGGGCCATCAACGCTCGTAGGCCATCACGAATGACTTCGCTTTCAGTGGCGTACTCACCAGCAGCCACTTTAGCTTTCACCGCTTCTGCCATCTGAATGGGCAGAGTGATACTGAATTGCTGAGTGCTGCGCATGATAAGCCTCCCGGGCTGAGTAGGTTTTAATCCTACTCCATCCTCAAAGCCAAACCTAGCGACTCCTTGGCAGTGTATGACGTGTGGTCATGTTCTATACATACTGCCCGCAATGCAGCCGTTTTGCCCTTTACGGCCTGCCTTGTGCGGGGCTTTTGTCGTCTGGAGCACTTATGACACCCACCTTTCGCATCGTCGCAGACGGCGCCGACATCACGTCGTTGATCAATGACCGCCTGCTATTGCTACGTACTACGGAAAACCCGGCATGGAGTCCGACGACTTCGAACTGTGTATTAATGACCGCGACAGCGCCTCTCAAATACAAAATAACTGATTGTTATTAACCCACTGTAGGAGCGAGCTTGCTCGCGATCTTTTGATCTTGATCCAAAAGGCCCCGTTAAACCACGCAGTCGATCGTAGTCGATCGTAGTCGATCGCAGCCTTCGTTCCTCGTCAGCGACTACAGTTTCCTGAAAATAACGATCCCCGAAGGAGAGGGGCCGATTAGGGGATGCCATGCCAAATCGCGGGGTCTACTTGGTCACTTACAAGTGTGAGAGGCTTATCGGCAGTGATTAACGTGCTGCGTGTTATGTATTTAACGTATATATCTCAATAAAAAGATCTTGCCCTTTTACGCGCTGGATTAAGCAGCACGCTAAGACATCCAAAAGGGCAAGATCATCAGGTTAATGCTTTTTGGTGAAATCAATAACCATGCGGCCGGTAAATTTCCCCTGCTCCATTTCTTCAAAAATCGTATTGATATCTTCGAGTGGACGCATCTGCACTTTTGGTACGACTTTACCTTCGGCGCCGAAACGGAAGGCTTCTTTCAGATCTTCACGAGTCCCCACCAGTGAGCCAACGACCTCAATACCGTCCAGGACCAGGCGCGGAATGCTCAGGTCCATTGTTTCAACTGGCAGGCCCACCGCCACAACACGCCCTGCGGCGCGGACACTGGCGACGGCAGAGTTAAAGGCTGATTTGGCGACGGCTGTCACGACCGCCGCATGGGCGCCGCCCAACTCTTTCTGAATGATCTCATCGACATTGTCTGTCTTCGGATTAAGGGTTAAATCTGCCCCCATCTCTTTCGCCAATGCCAGTTGCTTGTCATTGACATCAATGGCGATCACTTTGGCATTGAAGACATTCTTGGCATATTGCAGGGCCAGGTTTCCCAACCCGCCCAGTCCGTAAATCGCCAGCCATTGGCCAGGTTTTATACCTGAAACTTTAATGGCCTTATAAGTAGTCACGCCAGCGCAGGTAATACTGCTGGCTTCAGCCGAATCAAGACCGTCCGGAACTTTGACCGCGTAATCAGCACTGACAATGCATTCTTCAGCCATACCGCCGTCGACGGTATAACCCGCATTCTTGGCAGTGCGGCAGAAAGTTTCTTTGCCGCTGTTACAGTATTCGCAGTTGCCACAGCCGCGGAAAAACCACGCGACACTGGCGCGGTCGCCAACTTTAAGTGATGTAACACCATCCGCTACTTCAGTTACAACACCGATGCCTTCATGCCCAAGTGTTATGCCGGATACATCACCGAAATCTGCATTTTTTACATGCAGGTCGGTGTGGCATACACCGCAGCATTCCATTTTTAATAAGGCTTCTCCATATTCTAAAGGGCGTAATTTTTTGTCTTCAATGACGACGGTCTTATTCTTTGCGACAACAGCTGCTTTCATAGTCAACCCCCACGTATGGAATATCTGAAGGCTCATGTTGACTGCCTAACTAAAAATGAGCGGCTGTAGTCTAGCTGCGATTTTGCAAGTCGTTGGCTTTTAGGATCCGCTGCGATGGGGCCGCAGTTGAGGGCTGATTTGCACCGGATTAAACGTTGACCAAGCAAAAACGGGCTGTTCAGACCTTGGGCTAAGCTGTCATGGCCAAGTCGCAAACAGTACGCAGCCCAAGATCAGAATTGGATTTTCTAATGGAGATAGATACTATCCTAACGATTAGCCTGCTACCTATTGCATAGCCATGAAGCCACCTTCCATCCCGTTATCAGATTTTTGGCAGGCCATCCTCGCACCTTCGCGCAGCGACTTACTGTTCGCCCTGCGCAATATCATCGCCGGCGGGGTGGCGCTGTACCTGGCGTTGATCTTCGATCTGGAACAACCGCAATGGGCGCTGACGACGGTGTTCATCGTGGGTCAGTTCACCAGCGGGATGGTGTTGGGCAAGGGCGCATACCGCTTGGTCGGCACGCTGGTAGGGGGCGTGGCTTCGGTTGCGCTGATTGCCGCGTTTGGCCAGTCGCCCTTGCTGTTTCTGTTGGCCATGGCAACGTGGTTGGCGCTGTGCACCACTGGCGCCTCACTGTTACGCAGCCATGCCGCCTATGGCTTTGTATTGGCAGGCTACACCACCGCGATCATTGCACTGCCAGCGGTCTCGGACCCGCTGGCGGTGTTCGACCATGCGACTGCGCGGTGCATAGAGATCAGCTTGGGGATTATTTGCGCGTCCGTGGCGAGTACCGTTTTGTGGCCCCGTCACGCCGAGCAGGCGCTGTCGGCTCAAGGGCGAGCGGCCTGGCTGGCCGGGCTTGAAGCCGCGGCGGCAGAACTGCTGGGCACGGATCAACGTAAAGGCATGCTGGTTGCCTTGGGGCGACTGGTAGCGGTCGATAATCAGCATGCCAGCGCCCGCTTTGAAGGCCCGGCAGGGCGGCGCCGCTCTCAAGCATTGCGTGTGCTCAGTCGAGACCTGCTCAGTGTGTTGCGTGCAGCCAGGGCGGTGGCACGCCAACGGTTGATGCTCGATGAGGCTCCGCGTGTCATGCCGTTGATCGAGCAAGTGGCGGCGGCATTGCAGCAAGCGCACCTACAGGACCTGCCCGCGCAGGCCCAACACATCAGGCTGGCGCTCGAGGATCAGACCTTGGGCCAGGAGGCGCAGTATTGCCTGATGGCACTGGCTCAGTTGTTGCGCTTGATTGAGCAGAGCGCGCTGACACTTCAGGCCCTGGAGCAGGGGAGAGTGCCGCTAGGTGCGCCGGGCGCCATGTCGTGGCACAAAGACATTGAACAGGGCGTGCTCGCCGGGTTGCGTTGCGCCGTGGCTTTTTTGGCTGTGGCGGCGTTCTGGATGTACACGGCCTGGCCGTCGGGCCTGGGCGCGATATCAATCTGCGGCGTGGTATTGAGCCTGTTTGCCGCCAGAGAAAACCCTTCTGAATCCAGCCTTAACTTCTTAAAAGGCATTGCCCTGTCAATTCCGGTGGCCGGGGTGGTGCATTTTGGCCTGCTGCCCGCATTTGACAGCTTCGCCATGCTTGGCCTGTGCCTGGGTATACCGTTGTTTCTGGCCTCGTTATGCATGAGCCGGCCAGCATTGGCGGCCACCGCTTCGGCGTTCTGCATCTTCTTTGTCAACAACATCGGGCCCAGCAACCTGATGACCTACGACTTCGCCGCCTTCCTCAATAGCGCCGTAGCCACCCTGATGGGCAGCGGCGTCGCCGTGCTGGTGTTCCGCCTTATCCAGCTCAACCCCGGCGAGCGCCATTATCGGCGCATGTACAAAGCCCTGCTGTTTGACCTGGCTCAACTGACCGTACGCCCGCTTGAGCAAGCCGAAAGCTGGTTTGGCGGGCGCATGGCAGACCGCTTGATCCGGCTGTCACGCTACACCGCAGCGTTTGCTACCGGCACCAGCCACTGGTCGCGTGGCCTGCAAGGTTTGGACCTTGGCGATGAGTTGCTCGAACTGCGCGCCTGCCTCGCAAACAGCCAGGGAGCCCTGGCGCTTGCGCGTGATCGCTATTTGCGTTGCCTGGCGGGTGCTTTTAAACAAGGCGGGCCAAGCGAGCAAAGCCTCACGCTTATGGATGCACCCAGCCAGGCTTTGCTCGAGGCACTGGAGCAACCCTCGAGGTTGGCGGAACAAGAGATGGCCAAAGCGGCGATCTTGCAACTGCAGTACACATGGCGCAAAGCCTGCCAGCCAAGTACCGAATAAGTCTGCGCGACCAACGTATAAAAAACATTCATTCAATAGGTAGTGGCGCAATAGTATCATTGGCCGGGATTGCGCTGGCCTGATAACGCCAGGGCGTTGCAAGCACCTGCAGTCGTTGCCGGAGCATGAGGCGGCGATGGGAAGTCGAGTGACCACTAGAGCGGCGGTACTGCATTGCAGCCAGGCATCTTGTTGGCAGCCACAAGATGCCGTGTTACGCCGCAGCCCATCGCGCTGAAAATAACAAAAGTTTGCTGCTTTCAAACGACAAGCTGCCACACATCAAGCGGCTGAGAAGACACGCGTCATGATTGACTCTAAACAGTTGGCTTTAATTCTCGAAGCGCTGCCAGACCCGGCGTTTATCTTTACCCGCAGCGGCAAATACGTTGCAGTGTTTGGTGGGCGCGATACGCGCTACTACCACGACGGCACCGGCTTGATCGGGTTGTACATCCAGGACCTGATCAAACCCGAAAAAGCCAACTGGTTTCTGGAGCAGATAGCCAAGGCACTGGACACGCAAAAGCTCATGGTTGTGGAATACGAGCTAAGCAACCGGGATGTAAAAGGCCTGCTCGATGAAGGCCCCGCAGACCCCATATGGTTTGAAGGCCGCATCCAGGCCCTGAGCTTTCAAGTGGACGAAGACGACGTCGTGCTCTGGGTCGCCAGCAACATCTCAGAGCGCCACCACCTTGAAGTCAAACTCAGGGAACTGAGCGACACCGACCAACTGACCGGCCTCTACAACCGAAGAAGGCTTGAGCATGACCTCACGCTGCACCACCAGGCATTAACCCGATATGCCGTACCAACGTCAGTCTGCATGTTCGACCTCGACAACCTCAAAATAATCAACGACACCCAAGGCCACCACGTAGGCGACCAGATGATCCAGGCTGCCGCCAACATCTGCCGCACGGCATTGCGCAAAAATGACACCGCCTGCCGCTTTGGCGGGGACGAGTTTGTGATTGCCCTGCCCAATACCGCGCGTGAGCAGGCCATGCAGTTTGCCGAACGCTTGCATGGCTACTTCAAACAAGAGCTGGATCATTTTTCAGTGGGCAATATTGTCGTCACCGCGAGCATTGGCATAACCAGCATGGTGCCGGAAGACACCACCCATGAAGACACACTCAAACGCGCAGATCGGGCGTTGTATGAGGCCAAGAAGACGGGCAAAAACAGGATTGTGTGGGGGTGAGGCAATCGCGCTTTGGGGGTTCAACCTGCGTTGTGGCGCAAGAAGCCCGTAGTTTTTTTGCATTGGCTTGACCTGCACGCTTATCAAGCCGTTTAGACCCAGCATTCAAGCTTTACGATCGCCCATGCAGCCCTGATCACAGATGCAGCCATTCACTGAAAGCCCCGTAGACCAACGTCTACGGGGCTTTTTACTGCGCTAAAAGCAAGTGAAGTAGGCTCGACCCAGAGAGTAGTCGTACAGGCTGTCTTGAGAAATTTCCTTCGCTTAAGGGGGGATTTGTCTTACCCACTCATCGGAAAAACCCTAATCGTGGGAGGCGCGTTTACGGACTTGCGTATACACCTTATCTAAGGCGCGTAACTTCAATGCCATTCTTGCGGCCCCTCTGTCTGATGAGAATGCGGGCAGCAGCCTACGGATGATTGAGGGACTGCGAGAGCAACGCAAAAATCACCGGACACCCATAGGCATTGGTCTGCCAGCGCATTAAGTGAGTGTTCGGGGTATATACACAGCGATTGATGCAGGGCGGGTGCAGGATGCACCGAGCTTAACCTTGGGTCTGGAAAACAGTGGCAGGGCTATACGTTTGGAGTGATCTGGCGATCATGAAAAATTATTCATCTGCATAATGGCCACCCCCTGGCCATTACCTATCTTTTAATTGCCCTCGCTATAATGGCGGCCGTCCTGGTTTTTTATGAGGTTTGGTCGTCATGGTAAGTCGTCGGCAACTGCTAAAACTCAGCGCACTCGGAACCGCAACCTTCGCGGCACCGCTGGCGTACTCTGCGAGCAATACAACCATGACGCATAAAAATGGTAGTCCGTTGGGTTCACCGTCTTTAAAAGATGTAGATGATAATGCGCGCAGCCTCGATCTATTAGTGTGCGGTGACAGCCCAACTTACATGGATCGCAGGGGAGTACAGCGCAGATCCTGGGCGGGTATGGAGGGGGAGTTTAGTGCTGAGCAAATTGCTCGGAAGAAGCAGTTTGATGTATTCCTGAATTCAAGTGGTTTTGAGGCACCTATGCCTTATGAAGCAGGGATTGAGTTAATACGTATAACTCAGACTGTTACCTATGACAAAAATGACTATCGAGCCAAGAGCGAAGCCTTGCCCTTCACGACAAGTGATTGGGCAACTGATGTGTCGAAGTTAGTGTTGATTGGTGATGATTCGCTTCGTCAGGAAATGTCCAGTTCGATCGATCCGAATAAAGGCGCGGGAATGGTGGGCTGGAAACGTCACCAGAATCTCAAAGCCGCCACTACAGTCGGAGAAATATTATCCTTAAAAGCTATCAATATATGGGAAGATAAGTATGTTGGCCTTATAACTGATAGACCTAATGCCGATGATCCTGAGACTTGGGACTGGGCACCTGCAGTTCAAGCTGCAAGTGATTATATTAGATTGATTTTCAATACTTATGGTCCGGGATCGCAATGTGTGATTGATTTTCCGGGCGGGCGTTACAAAATTAAAAGCAAGATCACACTCTCGGCATTCGCGAAATTGCGGTCAGATGGGCTTGTTATATTTGAAACAGAAGTTTATGAAGATGCTGCATTTCACTTCACTCCAAGCGAGGGTGACTGTCCGATTAATTCAGCCGTAGTTAACAAACAGCAGTGGTTTCGCGGCCCATTTATTAATGGTGTGTCGGGCGGTTTTGTATTTCGAAATAACCTTCCGGCAGAAAAATGTATAGGGATAGAATTGGGGCCTAAATCAGCGGATTTAGGAGTAGGGCTCCCATTTTCCCGCTACTCAGCTATAGATTTCTCTGTTGAGGGGTATGGTGTTGCACTGAAGTTCAATAGGTTTCACAACTATATTGCATCTTTTAATCGTGCCCACTTAGAGCAAAATACAGAACTTGTTGTATTTGGTGATGAGTCTGGCGCCAATGTAGTCGATTCTGGGGAAAATATACATTTTAGCGACTGTGTATTTGCCCAGTCTACAACTGCCTTCAGATGGTATTGCGATGGTTTTGATTTACATCTGACCAACTGTTCTATGGATTATATAGGTACTATATTTAGGTTTAGTAGGCTCTATAAAAAAATAACAGTTACTGGTGGGCATATGGAGGGTATTGGCGGGTTGCGGGCGCATGATGGAATAGGAGGCATACTACTGGATGAATCGTCACATCCTGATGATCGCGGAATAAATTGCCAAGTTTATATATCTGGAGTTTGTGCTTACATAGAGCCTGGGAATATGTTTAGAGGTTCAAGTAGGATAAATCTTTTTTTAGATATTGAGTATCGCAAGTGGGGTAGTGCCAATACCCCTAGTAAGGTTTTTTTATGCACCCCAGAAATTTCTCTAAGACGGCAAGCTATTGTAAATCAGCATTGCGCAACCCTTCCTAGTTGGTCTGCTAATCAGTTTAGAGCTCCTACTTTTGCGGGAGAAATTGATGGGGTCAATGTAAGAACGACTCCTCCGTCGGGTTTTATCGTCGTAGATGGTAGTGCGCAAGCAGTAATATCGCCAGAGGATTGTGGCTTGGGCGGTAAGTCAATAAAAATATTAGGGGGAGGCAGTGGCAACTATTTTGCCCTAGATAGTGTGGAAAAAATTCTTGTGCGCCCAGGGGAGATGGTATTGGCTACATTGTTTGCAAAATATGACTCATCCATCTCGGCTGATAGTATTAACATGATCTCGCAAATAATTTTCTATTCAAGTGATGATGTTAAATTGAGTGCAACAGGAGAAGACCTAAACCATCTTGGGCCTTCTGGGATGAAGCCAGGTCTTTGGTGTTGTCACGAGTATTCAATGCAAGCGATTGCTCCGTCGGGTGCTGCTTATTATAAAACTCGAAGCGGAATATCTGGCCTGGTTGGGAGTGATATGGAGACGTTCATATCTGCTATATATACGACAATTTTGAAATAGCTATTTATCTAACGGTTTTTAGTTTCGAAAAAAAACCGCAGATGTGTGACTCTGCGGTTTTTTTCTAGGTGTGATTTAGTAAATATCTTTTGAAATCAGGGTGAGTGGGGTCTTGATCATGATTTTGATATCAAGCCACAGCGACCAGTTATTGATATATTGAAGATCTAATTCAACCCGTTTTTGCATTTTATCAATAGTATCGGTTTCGCCACGACAACCACTGATTTGGGCTAAACCAGTGATTCCTGGTTTGATTCGATGTCGAGCCATATAAGCGTGAATTTTATCGGTATAGTAATCGTTATGAGCTACTGCATGCGGTCGTGGGCCCACTAGTGCCATGTCGCCGTGTAAAACATTAAACAATTGTGGTAACTCATCCAATGAGGTTCTGCGAATAAAGCGTCCAACAGCTGTTACACGAGAGTCATTGCGACTGGCCTGCTGCACATGTTTATCATCATGTAGTTTCATGGAGCGAAATTTCCAAACCTTAATAACCTTGCCGTTCCAGCCATGACGCTGCTGCTTAAATAAAATTGGACCAGATGAAGAAAGCTTAACTGCAAAAGCAATAAGAAGCATAACTGGGCTCAAGAAAACAATGGCAATCAGAGCTAAAGAGCGCTCCATGAGTGCCTTACTAAAGGCGGCAGTAGGATAGCTAGTTAATGGGCTTTCATTCAAATGAATAGCCGGACGGCCACCGACTTCACTTACGGAATGATTTAACAGAAGCATGCTATCCAGGTCAGGAATCCAAACCACATCGACATTCAAATCCAGTAAATCTATGTAAAGTAGTTCGATGCGCTGTGCTTCTTGCAGAGACAGCGCAAGGTATAAGCGACGAATGTTGTGCTCGTTAATAATGGCTCTTAGTTGTGTTAATTCGCCTACAATCAAAGGTGAGTTTTCACCGTCTTCAAAGGGCGAAGCACTAACAACCCCAACTAATGGAAAGTGATTTTGCTGAATGAAACTGTCGGCAAGCTTAAGTGCGACTCCGTCAGAGCCAATAATAAGGCTGTTGTAATGATGGCTGTTGCGCTCGTGATAATGACGCGATAAGTAATGAAGTAACAAATAGGGTGGGATCTGAATAGCGTAGCCGATCAGCGCCCAAGAGATAAGAACCTCACGTGAAAACAACTCACTAGATTTAGTGATGAATCCTACAGTGCTTAAACAGGTTAGTGTGAATGTCCACCCTAAAAATAGGCGCAACAAACCATTTAAGTAGCTATGTCTTTTGTGATAAGCATTGGTAGCTGAGTAGGTTGGTACTGAAATTAGCAATGTTAAAATACCGGCAATACGGTAGTGAAAATCAATGCTCCCATTCTTGGTATAAACCAGTATCAATAATGTAGAAATGATTAGGCTCATAGAAATGAGCCACTGCCCCCAAAATGTCAGTCCTCTGGCGACGGATTTTCTATCTATGCGTGTATGTATCAAAGTATCAGCCTTGTATAGTGCCTGATTATAAAGAAGTGGCTGATATTAGTAAAAATGTAACTGAGCACACTTCATGTCTATGACTGCTTAGCAGCTTTATAGTGGAGGGGTAAAATTATTGCTGATAGTAATGGTTATAAAGGCTATAGGTTCGACAATTTATAACAAATATTTTTGAGAGTAAAGTTTCGAGCCAACACACCGTGATCATGATTTTTACGTTAGCCCCTATTCATGCTTTTTGTTATTTTCACTAATATCACCGACAGGTCTTATGTCTTGGACAAGGCAATAGCCACGATTACGTACCGAGCGAAACAAACGTTCCTCAAAGACGTTCCTAAATTTGTGCTGTAATCGACTCAAGGACATCTCTAAGCCGCTATAAGAGTGTGGGTTTTTTTCTATACCTAAAATCAACTCTATTTTGCTGCAAACACGATTTGTACTTAAAACTAACGTTTTGATCAGAAGCGATTCAATTGCGGTGAGCTTAATTCGATAGGTTGTGTTGTGTATTTCTCTAGCATTAAAGTTAAAAAACCATATCTGTGGCGGTGATGAGTAGATGGAATGAGAGTTCGTTGAAGTCGGCACGTAGTTAGTCAGCACTCTATCTATGGGCGATGGGGTTATTAAGCTTAAAATGGAGGTGGAGTCTTGTAAGTTAATTGTTCTTTTAATGTTAGCAGAAGTTTGCTTTTTCGGTTTTGTGCTTATATTCTGCTCAAATTCTACGTGCATATGCTTGTGCTGTGGCGCTGATAACGCAACATCTTTAGGTGCGGCATGATTAATAACTACTAATGTTGTTTTCATGCTTGAAATCTTCCATAGATTCTTACGCAGGGTCAATACAGGTGATTGGTATCACTCAACTATTAGTAAAGATCAATTTTTCAATGATCTTGGTTGCTATAGATTTTTTTAATTTTGGTATATCAGCTATCCGGCTATAGTTCCTCTGCGGAGGCGATAACCATAGGAGCGTACACTAAAAATAATTTCAAGATTGTACGTTTTTTTAATTTTGGTTCTCAAGCGACTTATAGTTTTTTCCAGTGCTCGCGGATCATAAAAAATAATATTCGGGTCGAGTGTTTTAGCAATACTGTCTTGGCTTAAAACATGCTCCGGTGCATTAATTAGTGCGTCAATAATTGTCATTTCTGTGAATGAAATTTCAAGCTTTCTAGCAGGGCAACATAATAATAAGCGTGTGCGGTCAAGATACAGTTGAACAGGAGACTTCCAGTGTGAGTCGTAGAGTGTTCGTGAGAGTAGATTTTTCTTTTCCGACGGGTCGCTTGGCAGTTTTATGCAGTAGTCTGCACCAGCAATATAGTGATTGATGCTCGCATATGGTTTTGTATGTGTTACGAATATGAATATACAAGCAGTCTGATTTTTTTTACGGATATTTCTTATTAGCTCTAAGTTTTCGCTGATGATGTCTGGAGTATGAATTTCGAAAAAAAAGGCTTCGACTTCAGTCAGATTATAATCTTGATTGATTTCTAAATCAGAAGCAGTGAGATGTAATGCGTCTGATGAGATTAAATTATTAATGTCGTCAATCAGCACTTTTGAGAATGCAAAATTGAAAACTGAAGGGCTGTTTGCGCCGGTTTTGTATCCTGCGAAAAGCATATCACCTAACCCAAATGCGTAGAGGCAGTTCGATTTTGCCATACCAGCGCATATCAAAATCGACAATTTATAATATTTTCGACGGTATTACGTATTGAATATTGTTCGTTCAATTGTATGGGGTTTGAAAAATCACCGCAATTCAACTCTGTATGAAGAAAACGATTTGCACCAGTTATGGTGTTTTAGTATTTGTCATATTTTTCTTAAATAAATAACCAAGAATAAATATTAGTCTATACATTGGGTACGCAGTAAAGAAAACGACGATTGTCACCTGAAGTATGTACTTGGCAAGGACTGCTACCGACTCTGATAAATTTTTCCGCCTTGGTAGATGTGCTCTCGATAAACTTTTGCAGGCGGTAACTCATAGTCTCGAATAAGGCAAAAAATCTTTGTGTACTCTGCAAGCCTTATTGTGCTAAGGCTTGCAGAAATCTATACATGAAGCAGATAGTCGATAGCCGTAACAACTAATCTAGTTCGTAATAAGAGTTACATTGGTGAGTGCTTATATACTCAACTCACTCCGTAATCTTGCCAAAGTTTTCATAGAAGGCATCTCGGTTACGACCATCTGTCATGGTGTGCAGTGAGTACTGGCGATGTAACATAGCTCCGCCATCTCGCGTTAAAGGTGCCCATGCAATATTTGCGCGGCTCATTGTCGATACGCTCATCATTTCGTCAAAAGGAATTGATATATAAATCCCTTTATCATAGCTACCTTCTCCAAACTCTTCCGATGATGCTGTTGTGCGTGTTACCCAACCGCCGAACTTCACGCCATTAGAAAATTCTCTAGAAATATCAATTGTAGTACCCCAGTCGCGAGCTAAATAGCGACCCACACTAACTGCTGCATCTAGATCAAAAGGTAATTTTGTATAGCCTGTAACATGGCCGGTTACAGTTTGGTAGTTTCGCAATCCGAAGTCTTGCTCATAGTCACGTTGGCGCACATAGTTCAAATCTGCTCCTATTGACCAGCGTTCACCCATAGGGCGGTACAACAGCTCGCCACCAACCCCTGCGTACATTGGTTCCAGATAACCGCCATATATCATGCCATATAGATCTTGATCCAACTGTTTAGCACGGTTGAGTTGAAGAGCAGGCATAGTTATGTCGGAAGTAGTGACATATTTGCGAACGTCAGTGCGTACTCGTGGTAGGCCACTAGGTGCATCGTATTTGAATTTGTCGTAATTATTTAACAAGTTCGCACTGATCCCACCACTTGCCCATGTTCCAGGAGTAAATCGATATTGTCCTTCTGCATAGGCACTGACTTGGTATAACAGGAAACCATCAGGACCGCCGATATTTTGTTGGTAGCCAAGCCCAAATCCATAAGTTAAAGGGTCAGGTTTCTGTTGGAATAGAGTTTTTTCTATCCGCGGTGAAGCTCGATTTACTTCTGTAGTGCGATGAAGATTTATTACGTCCTGTTCATTGTTTACGACGTCGCGGAAAGTTGAGCGTGGGACGCTTGTTTCTTCAATAGGCATATCATACCGTTTGTTGACAATATTAAACCATTTAATATTGTCATTTGCGTTGTTATCCAAAATTCTACTGGCCCGACCTACACCTTTGGCCGAATAAAAGTACTTGGACTGCTCGCCATAAACTGTTAGTTCCGAATCACGTTGAGAAATCCGCTCAACTTTATAACCAGCATTTTTATCCAACTGTTTGGATACTTCAAGCCAATCTACTTGGTTCAGAGGAGTAACTGGAGTTAGAGTTGGTAGCGGTTGAGCAGGGGGGTCGAAGGTTTTCGTAGGTGCTTTACGACTTACAAAATTGGTATGCAATGTAATACCGAAAAGTGCAGTATTTCCGCGTTCCCAACCCACACTCAAATCAATAGAATCATTAAGTTTAAAAACTGCCCCGATATTTATCGGCAGGTCTTGGACTTGATTATTATATTGCGGCTCATGCTGGTAATCATTACCTTCGTACTCAAGCTTTAAGCTCAAAGGCTGCCACGGTGTTTGATATGAAATACCACCAAATAAAGAAGGCGGACCTTTGAAGTACATGCTGGTGTTAACATCACCTGGTGTCGTCGTGTCCCTGCGATCGCTAAACCCATTGCCTAAAAAATTTAGAGGGTTACTTAAATCACCGCGATTACCAAGATAGCCCCATGCTATGCCTAGGCTAAAGTCCAAATTTTTATAGCGCTTATTTGCTACAAAATACTCACTAGAAAAAAGCCCCGTACCGCCTATGTCCAGAAAACCAAAAGCTATTTCTGGTAACCAATAACTTTCTTGCCATAACCGTACTTTGACATCAACAGCTTTATCTTTATAGCTCTGACTACCACTTAATTCTGCAGATCCGTATTTACGGTTAGAAATAGCCGTATAACGAAAAGTACCTTCTAGCCAATCAATCGGTTGTAATGAAAGGCTATAACGAGAGTATGGATCTGTGCGATTGGCATTCAGGCTTATTTCGCCAGCGGGGGCCATGCGTGCAGTCGGTGTTTGAAGCAATCCAACGCCACCATAGTCACTTTGGGTATAACGTGGCTCTGCATGTGCCAAGCTATATGGCAAAAAGGCGACAATAATAAAACGTAACTTCAAGGTGCAACCTCAGCCAACAGTTGAGTGGCGAGGAACTGCGCCAACTGCTCATTTAAATCAGGCGTGGGCAAATCCGGGTTGTCATTGCGTATAGGTACCAGGATCGTGCTGCCAGCAACTGCATAAACACCGTCTTTGCGGTTCCATGCAGCAATGGGTACCTGCTTATAGGTTCCATCGGGGTGTATCAACCATAGAAAGTCTGCATCTGCCTCTTTCAACGGTAGGCATTTGTCCAGATAGTCGCGCGCCTCTTGCATAGCCTGATAGGGCAGTTTGCAAGGTTCAGCCACCGCCCCGACAACAGTTACGCGGTTGATGTGAGGCGGATAGATCACCTGATCACCATCGCTGACCAAGTAGTTATGGCTAAAGTTTACTTCCAATGCCACTGGATCCAAGTTGGCAACTTTACGTCCGGTCACAGGCAACCCGATCACATATTGATGCAAGCTTTCTGCGAGAGAGGCCAAGGCGAGGTTGTTATTGAGCAAGGAGCCACGCTGAAGCATTTTCAAGTCAAACAGCACGCCGACCTTCAGACGTGTTTGCTGTTCGAGCAGGGGTTGATGTAGCCACCCAGCTGCTAGCCAATAATCATTGTGGTTGGGTTGGGCTTGGCTGATGACATCCAGCAGGCGCATGCCCGGTGTGTAGGCAACACTTACCGGGTTACGTACCTCTCCGCTAACAGTGACGGCTGCCTGGCTATACTGAATAAAGCCAAAGATAGTTGCGCCTAACAATAAACCAGCTGTCAGTTTTTTAAACTCACTCACCTTGCAGGCTCCCAGTCAGGGCGCAGGTGCACGATCTGAAATAAAATCTCTGGTGTTGCATATTGTTCGCTCTGCAAAATCACGCCGTCATCCGGCCTCACCCAGTAACGATTGGTTCCACTGAACCCCAATGCCGGAATGTCGATCTCTTCATCAATGCGTTGCAGCGTATAAGGTCGATCAAGGATCTTGACCGTTTCCAGGCCTTTACGGCGAAAACGGCTATGCACCGTTACACCCACACGCTGACCGTCATAGATATCAATCTGCCGAGTACTGGTGGCGCCGTCAGTGATGTTCTGCAAGCCTTGCTTGAACGGGGAGGGGCCGTCAAAGCGGGTGCCTTCCAGATCTGGCGGCAGGCCGACAGTGCGTTCCACAAGGCCGTTGCGAGTCATCAAGACTTGCTTGCCGGAGGCAACCCAGTACTGCAGGTCGCCCTCTTGACGCAGCCTGGCCATGATCCCTTCACTGGAGCGGGTAGTGACCTTGATTTGCGCATAAGGGACTGCTGCAACGTCTGCCTCTGTTATTTGCAGAGGTTGCACGCCTTGAACAGCAGCCTTGAAGGTATCGACAGAGCCTTTCATAAGCGGGCTGCAGCCACACAGCAACAAGCCCGTTAATAGCCAGGAGCGGTTACGAAGAATTTTCAAAACGGCTCAAACCTTATCGGCTGTTGGCTTCACTGAGGTTGTTAGTAGCGGATGCGCCTGTGCCTAGGATAGTTGCTGAAGGTAGCAATTGGCTAATCAAGCGGTTCCAACGTGTAACCTGTGCGGGACCAACGTAAACAATATCCTGCGGTTTCAATTCGAAGTGCGTGGCGATGGCAAACGCTACAGGGGACTGGGCATCTAGCTGATAAACCTTAACCGGTTGCGTCTCTAAATTATCGGCTCCACGAATTACATACAGTGCATTTCCGTTAGAGGTGTTCTGGTTGAGCCCTCCAACTGAGCCGACTACGTCAGAAAGATTCATTCGGCTAGTCTTGAATTTTATAGCTTGCGGTGCAAGAACCTCGCCCATCACATAAATTTTCTTACGGTCGTTGTATGGTAAATACAACTGATCGCCGTCCTTAAGAAAAACATTTTGCAATTTAGAGTTGCTATTGTTGAGTGAATCCAAATTAAGAAGGTACTCGCGGCCATCACGAGTAAGAATTAGCCCGGAAAGATCTGCGTTGCTTGGTTCAACTCCTGCTGCCCCTAACGCCTCGATTATATTAAGCGGCGAGGTTGTTATAGGTACAGGTCCAGCTTTAGATACAGCCCCTGCAAGGGTTGCTTTTTGACTTGCAAAACGCAATACGTTCAAGTCTACCTGAGGACTATCCACATACTGCGCCAAGCGCTGTGCAATGATCGCACGTAACTCTTCAATTGTTTTACCCGCAGCATCTACTTTTCCAATATAAGGATAGTAGATACTGCCATCCGGTCGTACCAAACGGCCATTCGCATCAATTTGCTGTTGCGGGCCTGATGGCGCGGTCAGTTCTGGGTGATCCCAAACGGTGATGTACAACACATCATTCGCGCCAATTTTGTAGGCCTGTGGCTCAAATGCCAGCAATTCTGCTGGCACCGAGCTTGAAACGTAGGTCGCTGCGTCTTGAGCAATCAGTTTGGGGGTGATGGGAATCAACTCAACCCGACTGCTTTCTGGTGAGCCTTCAGTGCCAATCTCACTGGTGTCCAGGTATTGACCGGGCGAAAACATACAACCTTGCAGGGCAAGCCCTGCAAGTACCGCGAGCGACAAACTACGAATCATCATTGGGGACACTTGTAAAAAGAAACGCATCAAAAACAAAGACCTGGAATAAACCAGGTGGTTTAGTTCGATAAACCTGGCGGGTACTTAACGAGTAGTACCGGTGGTGCCAGTTGTTCCTGTAGTGCCTGTGGTGCCAGTAGTACCGCCGTTGCTGCCGCCACCGCCGCCACCGCCAGAAGAGATAGCTGCTGCGCCTGCTGCAACCGCAACACCTACACCTACGGCTGTTGCGGTGCTTACGCCACCCAGAACGCCAGTGGTGGTGGCCAGTGATGTGCCAGATGCAGAGCCAGCAGCCCCAGCTTCTGCAGGCGCAGCGTCACTTGGTGCGGAGGCTGAGGTAGGAGCTTCTGCGGCCAATGCTGAGGAGCTCAATGCTAGTACTAATGCGGAGATAAGAAATTTGTTCATTGGAAAATCCTTTTGATAAATCGTCTGTATTGGGGGTGTATCTGAGAGTATATCCAAGAGGTAAGCTCGGATCCTAGGTCCTAGGGTGTGATTCATGTCGTGCACGTGCCGTTACGACTAACATTACCCTCAAATGGGTCTTTACAGGCATTTTCTTGGCAAGAATACCTGTGCCAAGCTGCTTTCGTTTCTGACTTTTTATAACGTTTTACATTGCAATTTTTACGCTTCGCGGCTATTAGCAATTCACGGAAATTGATTCCTGTCAAACGTCCTTATGTCACACCGCTTTCAGATCAGCTTAGCTTTGAAAATCAGTATCTTCCAGCATTTATAGCGGGAAGTCCATTTTCGCGTTGGGTGCCAATATGCATAAAGTTAGCTTTTATAACCTGTTGGATTGCGTTTCTGCCAGCGCCAAGTATCTGCCATCATATCTGATAAGTCACGCTTAGCCGTCCATCCTAACTCTTCGGCTGCTTTCTTTGGTGCAGCCCAGCATTCTGCGATATCACCAGTGCGTCTATCGACTACCTGGTATGGAATCGAGCGTCCGCAGGCTACTTCAAATGCTTGTATCATTTCCAGTACGCTGTAGCCGACACCCGTTCCAAGATTCCAAATGTTTACGCCAGTTTTTTCGTCAATCGCATTGAGTGCGCTTAAATGCCCCTCTGCAAGGTCTTGAACGTGAATGTAGTCACGAACTCCTGTGCCATCAGGAGTCGGGTAATCTCTACCATAAACAGATAGTTTGCTAAGTTGTTCAATGGCGACTTGACTTATATATGGAACAAGATTGCTAGGTATACCATTAGGGTCTTCGCCCATGGTGCCGCTTTCATGTGCGCCAACAGGATTAAAGTATCGTAGTAGAGCTATGCTCCAACGAGAATCCGATTTTGCCAGATCTTGAAGAATTTCTTCTGCTATTAATTTTGAACGTCCATACGGATTAGTGGGGGTGCCGGTTGGAAAGTCTTCTCTAACCGGCATTTCTATGGGATCTCCGTAAACCGTCGCGGAAGAACTAAATACTAGTTTAAATACGTTTGCTCTAACCATTGCTTTGCAGAGAGTTAAGCTGCCTACAACGTTGTTGGAGTAGTAAGTTAATGGGTTGTTTACGCTTTCACCTACAGCTTTCAATCCCGCGAAATGTAAAACGGAGTCTATTTCGTTAGTTGCGAAAATTTTATCCAGAGTTTGTTCGTCGCGCACATCGCCTTCGATGAAATCTGGTTTTTTTCCGCATATATTCTCAATCCTATTTAGAGACTCTATTGAGCTATTGCAGAGATTATCCAGTACAACTACATCGAAACCTGCCTCAAGCAATGCTAAAGTTGTATGCGATCCGATATAACCAGAGCCGCCGGTAACTAGTATTTTTTTTTGCATAAACAATGACCAGTTTGAAAGTTAGAGTTTTGAACGACATGGTTATTGAAGACAAGCGCTTCAGTGAAAAATATGTTATCCGAAAATGCTTATATCTTGAATTTCAATTGTGCAGGGCTCTGGCGTACGCTGTTAAAGTTTCACTGTTCATCCGATCCTCCGCAAATCGCTGTAAAGCTATCTTGCGAGCGGAGAGCCCCATTTTTTTGCGTAGTTGAGGGTCGCTTATAAGTTGTTTTAGTCTGTTCTGCATTTGATCTGTATTATCACAAATGAAGCCAGTCACTCCATCAGTCACAATGTCTTTGCATCCTTCAACATTCAATACAACTGCAGGTAGACCGGCAGCTTGTGCCTCTATAAGAGCCAAAGGCATGCCTTCCCACAGAGAAGTCATAACAAATATGTCTGATCGATTAAGATGGTCCACTACAACTTCTCGAGCTATCCAGCCTGTAAAGGCTAGATTCTCGGGCAATTCTCCGTCGACTAGCAGATCATTCTTTAATTCACCATCCCCAATCCATAAGAAAGAGGCAGGTTCTTTATTGAGAGCAATCGCAATTTTACGGAATGCCGATGGGTTTTTCTGATTGCACAACCGACCAGATGAAATAATTTGGCAACCTGAGGAGCTACCAATTGCTTCTGAGACCAAATTTAGCGGAATGCTATTCTCGATTAAAATAGCCTTTTCTTGCCCTACTGCTTTGGCATGATCTAGTTCGCTCTGCGAGCAGGCAATAGTAGTGCCGCCAAAATATGAGCTAATCTTTTCTATAGTTTTAAATGCAGCGCGTTTTTTTGAATTTATATCTTTTCTTAAAAAAGAAAAACCATGAGGTGTATAAAAACATGCGCTCGATCGACCTAAGAGTTTGCATGCTATGCGGCCTAAGACGCCGGCTTTTGAGGAGTGTAGATGTATAATGTCGGGGTTTATTTTATTTATTGTTTTAAACAACATTAATAAGCTGACCAGATCTTGCAGAGGTGAAATATTTGTCTGCATCTTAAGCTCGATGCAGGTAATAGGTTTTGGGAATATTTTCAAAAGTTCTGCAAGATTTGGAGTGTCAATTCGAATCGAGTGAACAACAGTTACATCATGTTGAGCATCAGATTGTAGCGATGAAAGTTGTTGTATGACATTAAGAACTCCGCCGCCTAAGGCTTCTGTTACATGCATTATGCGCATCTAAAATTTCCGGTAATGTTAGAGATTTTCATGATGTGAAGTTGCTTTAAATAACGCTTAGTAGTCAAAGCAGTTTGCGTGCATTGTCATGGCTAAGTTTGAAGTGGGCGACCTGATCGCTGTGTTTATTTTTTAAGTATTTGTTTAAGGTGAACAGTAAAACTTCTCGGTGTATACAGTAGTACTGCTGAGCGAAATAGTCCGTAAACAGAGTATTGGTTGAAGGTGAAGTTTTTTATTATTACGGACAGTCTGCTTTTGATTTGTGTTTTTCTTTTTTTAGTAGAAATGCCGTTCGGATCGATTGTGCAAGCGACCAGGCTTTCTTCAATATTTGATGCGGGATGTTTCTTTATAATGCTAAAAAAATAAGCATAGTCTTCAGCAGCGGGGTAATTTGTTGGGTATAAGCCTACTGACTCAACTACGTCATTTCTAAATATTACTGTTGGGTGTGTGAAGGTTGCGTTTAAAAACATTAAATTTTTAATTGAATCATAATTGGATGGATGCTTAACAGTGTATAGGTGATTTCTATCCATATCGGTAAAATCAACCCAGCTTCCAATTAAGTAGCAAGACTTATTGTCTTCAAGGTATTTTACTTGTTTCTCGAATCTGTTGTTTTGGCATATGTCGCCGCAGTCGAGTCTTGCAATAAATTCATAGTCTTTAGCGTAAGTGGATAGTCCATGGTTTAGTGCGTGCTCAATTCCTTTATTTTTTTCGAGTTCAAGAAGTTTTATTGTGAGCGGGCCTTCATACTTTAAAAGTACTGTTGAGGCTTTCGTCACTAAACTTCCGTCATCTACCACAATGACATCTGGCTTTATATATTCGTAGTCAATAGACTCAATCGACTCTAACAAAGATTCGCCGGCGTTATAATATGGAATCAATACACAGCATTTTTTCATGGTTGAATACCTAAAGTGATCATCGCGCTCTCACGTGTATAGACTAATATCGACATGATAGAGAATGTTAATATGTAAGCAATATTTTTATACACTGTAGAGATTTTCATTTCTTTAAAAATTATAGCAATTGAAATTGGGATAATAAATATGCACCCAACCATGTAGCGCTCTGACACATCTGCTGTAAAAATGCTAAACAAGACGAAAGTCATGAAGGTTAAAAGATATTTTTTAACGCATTCGTAATTATTCTTCCCCCTTGTAGTTATGACAACTGTGTAGTAGATAAAAATACTCAGCCAGAAATTAAGTGTCTCCCACACTTGTCCAAAATGGGATATTCGCCCTTCCTGAAAGTAGAGGTCGAATTTAGATGTCACTGGGGCAAAATTAAGAGCTTGGACTAAGTTGCCCGCAAATTGATATGAAAATGTAGAGAGCGCTAGAGCACCAATAGGGAGCCATATGTAATATTTTGTTTTGTTTGGGATTCTTATGAATGCAGGTGTTGTTAAGAGTATTATCGCTGACCAATGGTAGAAAATTGCAAGTAAAGTAAATATTGCAAATTTCAGGTTTTTTCTTTCGTAGGCATATGTGAATGCTATAGCACTAAGTGGGAGAGCATACGACTGTCGTAGCGCATTGCCGGAGTATACTGCGAAATAGGTCAAAAATACTAATGTGAATATTAGTGGTGATATTTGTACATGTTTACATATTTTTTTATATGCAATATAAGTTAGGTATACGACTATTAAGTAGTTTGCTATTAACCACCCGCGAGGCGAGAGAAAGGTTTTTAATAACGCTTGGGTTGGCCAGAAAAGTATCTCGGTATTTCCGTAATAAAGCTGACCATCGGCTCTTGCTGTGGCGATCGAATTAAGATGGCTAAATGTGTTTAAGTAAGAACTGGTATCTCCCCCAGAAGTGAAAGGCCGGTAGGCTACAAAATATAGTCCGATGATAAAAGCAGGTACAGTTATAAATAATAGCTTGTGTGCATTTAAATCTCTCTGCGGGACAAGAATATCCTTGTTGTTGTGAGTAAGCGTAGCTAGAAGCGAACTCAGCAAAAAAAAAGTTGTAAGCAGGTATATAATTGCCATTTTTTTGGTTCTTAACCTAGAGTGTGTTTCGTTGTTTGGAGCACGACTTTTTTTACTCTATTCATTACTTGCGTTGGGAAGTTCAGAATTATCGTTAGTGTAGATAAGCTAGCAATGAGCAATCCTAAACTTAAAAATGTATATATGCTGCCTTTAGGTAAGTATCCGTTACTAGCCTTGATCCAAATAAATGAAAGTATAGCTACTGTGATTATAGGGGTGATGATATCCCGGAATAACCATTTTGTTGTAATGGTGTTTGCAAATTTTTTGTGTACAAGTTGGCTTAGGATTATAAGGGATGCCGCTCTGAATACTACCCAGGCATATCCTGCTCCAAGTGGGCCGTAATTAGTCGCCGTGTAATACATGGTGGGTATGAAAAGTATTGTTGTCACTGTATTGAAGACAATGTTAATTCTAAGGTTTCCGTACGCGTATTGTATATACGAGGGGAATGATGTTAGAGCAATCAGCCCATTTCCAATTATAAATAACGGCAGTATACTTTTCGTCCATAATGCAGCCTCCTGATTTCCAGTCCATGCCTGTACTAATTCAAAAGGGTACATGGCTACGACAATCACAACTGGCGCAAGGATACATGATACAAGACGGGAAGAGGATCTATATAAATTTAACATATCTTCGTGTTTACCCTGCGACAGATTAGAAATAAGACGGGGTAGAATCGCAGTGCTAATTGGAGCCGAAATTACTACAATTGCTGAGCAGATACTGGCTATGAGCGTGAAATAACCATAATCCTTTAAAGTTAATGTGCTGCTTAAAATTAATTTATCGATTTGTGTAGCCAGTACCCAAAGAAACCCCGTGTAAGCAACACTCATTGCGAATGGTGATACTCTTTTGATCTCAGTAGTAGAGAAGATAGGTGTCTTATTTAGATGTTTCGGTAAGAGCTGATATAGCTTAAACCTGAATATAAATAGTTCGAGTATTGATATTAAAAGCTGAGCTACAAAATAGCCTACTATATTTATCTCTCCGAGCATTACGAGAGCTAAGGTTAGCGGAAATCTAAGTGTTACTATTCCTATAGTTATTATGTTCTGAGCTACTTGGTGCTCGTATGCGTTTATCCCACTTTTGTATAAAGATACGGGCCACCTTATTGCGACTATAAAACCCATTAACGTTATGCAGAATGAAGCAGTTTCTATGGGGATTTCATGTAATTTAAGCCAGCTTGAAGATATCCATTCGCTTGCACAAATTATTGCTGTGCCGGCTGTTATAGCTATACCAATGAATATAATTTCTAAGCTTCTGATTAGTGTGCGTATTTTATTTAAAGGATTTTTATTGTCGTTAGATGCTATTTCTTTTGATAATGTTGGAGATAATCCGAGATCTAGGATTTGCATCCAGGCTTGAATCAGTGTAAATACACCGATAAGTCCATACTCTTCCGGGCCCAAATATTTTAGATAAAGCGGAAGTATTGCTATCCCAATAAAGCCAACATAAAACTGACCTGCATAATTGAAGATTATATTTCTCTTTAAAGAGGACATTTTAGTTGGCTTATTAGTCGGTGGGTAGATTATATGGTGTGTTAAATTATTTCGTTTTTGATATGAAGTCTTTACATAAGGTTTTAAGATTGTTGGCAATTTCTACATGGTGATTAGGGTTGTTTATTTGGAAATTTTTTCCTATCTTTCCATTTAGGTCAAAGTTCGCTTTGATTTCTCCGCTTTGGCTTATTTTTATAGTGTTAAACAAGCCTGTAATTCCGTCAAAGCGGCATGTGTCATCTTTTCGATCAAAGGCGTCAAGAAAAATTACAGGTGTGCCCATTGCTAAGCATGGAAGGGCGCAATGAATTCTCGATGTTATTACAAGCTTTGCTCTTGCATATTTACGCAGTAGCGATTCTGCAATCTCGAATTTCTCTGCTTCACTATATTTTCTAGCTGGAAGAACTTGGTATGTGTAATTTGCCGTATTGATCAGATCTTTCTCAAGAACTAGATCTAGTAGCTTGTCTTTTTGATTAAGTTTGCTCAACTCGCCTTTTAGAACTACTTTCGCGAATTTCTTTAAATCGCTGGTTACTGGTTCGATAGTTGGGTAGTCGAAAAATGGGTCGACTATATAGATGTCTTCAGTTCGCTCTGTGTCTGACACCTTGTAGTTATCGAGTGTTAGCGTTAAACAACCAGAGTAAAAAGCTTCAACGCCTTTTTGCTTAAGTAACTCCGCAGTACGGTTGTCTCTGCACCCAATTGGTGAGTGAGCTTTGAAGTACTCAACTCCCTTGGTGCTGAGCATTTTTTTCTCAGCACTACTATTGATGTGAAATGAAACAAACAGAGGATTTATTTTTTTACTTGGAATCCAATTTTCTGCATTGTAACAAAACCACCCATTCAAAATCATTGCGATTTCTTCGGCGTTGTAGTCACCCATTTGCTCGCGGTTGACAAGCTGGTCCACCTGTGGAAGGTATTGTTTTGCTGCCAAACTTTGTATGTAGTCACCCACATTAAAGTCTATTGGTGACTCTTTGTACTTGAGTAAGCCGTAATTCATTTTGTCTCCTGGTCTTTATTTAGTGTGTTTTTACACAAAGTATTTATTTTGGCCTGATGCGATCAGGCTTTATCAATCGGGTAGATGGTAAATTTAAATGTCTAATTTTTTGATATTGGCTCTGAGTTTTTCTGCTAGAACTTTTAGGCAGAGATAATAAAACGAGTGTCTTGCAGTATTTTTAATTGATTAAATGCTTTTTTTAATTGGTTGCGCAGTTTTTCACTGGGGTTTTAAAGTCGTTTACTTGGCATTATTTGTTTTCTTACATTGATTGGGCATGCTACCGCCCCAAGATTAATTGCTTATCCCTGAGAGCGATGTGGCCTTAAAGTGCAAGATATGTGTTGTGGGTGTTCGTGAAAACGGGACCCTGAGTGTTTCAGAGTCCTTTGGGGATTCAAAATATACTTTTGTTAAGCTTTGTCAGATTTGTACTCGTAGTTGTAATAACCATATGCACCATAACCGTACTTAGCCGATGCGCGCTTTTCAACACCGTTAAAAATTGCACCTTTAAGGTCTATACCATTTTGGGCGAAGCGACGCATAGTCAGTTCCACTTCACGAGCAGGATTAAGTTCAAATCGGGTAACGATAAGGTTCGTTCCTGACTGACGACCAACAATTGCTGCATCTGTGACGGCGAGGAAAGGAGGCGTATCTAGAATTACCATATCGTAGTCAGCGCTGACTTGATTAAGGAACTCAGTAAAGTTTTTATGCATCAGCAGTTCAGAAGGGTTTGGCGGAATTTGGCCGCGACCTATCACGTAGAGGTTTTCTATCTCTGTGCTATGAGTTGCGGTTCTTAGATCGCAGCGTTTAGCTAGTACATCTGATAGTCCATTTTCCACTGGGATATCAAACATTTTGTGGATATAGCCTTTACGCATGTCCACATCGACTAGCAGTACACGCTGACCTGATTGCGCAATAACAGCAGCCAAGTTTGAGGAGACGAAAGATTTACCAACTTTAGGGCTCGGGCCCGAGATCATTAGACGGTTGTTGTCTGCTTCAAGCATGGCGAAGTGCAAGCTGGTTCGCAGGCTGCGCAGTCCTTCAACTGCAAGATCAGTTGGATGGCTGCTCGCCAGCAAAGGTGTCACGCGAGTACCTCGGCCTCCAGTACTTTTATCATCTTCAACTTTTTGCAGCGAGCTGAAGGGAATTGAGGCGTATACCGGAAGGCCTAGTTTCTCGATGTCGTCTGGGTTTTGAACACCACGGTTCAGCGCTCTACGAAAGAGGACATAACCTATTGCTAAAAGAGCACCTAAAAAGGTTGCAATAAGCACGATCAAAGCTTTTTTAGGTTTGACTGGAGTTAGAAGATCTACGTCGGCGGTATCGATCAGGCGCACGTTACCAACTGCACCAGCGCGCATTACATCCAGTTCCTGAGATTTATTCAGCAACTGAGTGTAAATTTCGGTACTGACTTTTAAGTCTCGGGTCAGACTAAGTACTTCTTGCTGTGTCGTAGGTAAGCCTTCAACTTGCTTCGCCAATCGACTTTGTTTGCTAGTTAGCTCCGCAAGCTGCCCCATTAGCGCCCTATAAGCAGGATGCTGTGGAGTAAACTTTCGATCCATTTCTGCCTTTTGCAATTTCAAGGTTGAGATACTTGTATCCAGAGCTACGATCTGATCGAGAATTGCTTTTGCTTCAAGGCTGATATCAATAGATTTGCTGCGTATCTGGAAAGCATTAAGCGCATTTTCAGCTTTTTCTAGATCCTTACGAACTTGCGGTAATTGATCTCTAAGAAAGCCAAGACTTTGTGCTGCCTCTGCTGAGGTGCGTTCAACGTTTTGCTGTACATACAGGCGGGCTATTTCATTAAGCGTCTGAATTGCGACTGTTGGATCTTTATCTTCAAAGGCAAGGGCTATCATGCCCGACTCTTTGCCACGCTCTGTCACGTCCAGTGCTTTTTGGTAATCCATAATAGTGTTAAGGCGTGGATTACGAACGACAGTAAACTTAGTCCCTGGATTTGCGCGTAGGTTTTCAACTTGCAGTTTTACACCATGCTCGTTGATATCTTGGCCAACATTACCTGTGAGCAATAAATTGTTGTCATCATCAAGAAGGCTAAAAGCTCCCGACTCACCCTTGATAAGCGTCAGGTCTTTGCCCAAGAGTTCCCGTGGCACTTCCAACTGTGCAAGCTTGAGCTGTTCACCGCCCCAAGCATAGCTGTTCATGCCCAGCAGCGGGCTTGCTACTTCACCCTCAACTTCTGGTTTAAAGCGACGTGCAACAAACTCACCAATCAGCGGGAAGCGGTTGGGTTCAACAGTGATATCCAGCTTCAGGTTATCTACTGCAGTCCCGATATTTTTACGGGACTTGATCAGCTCAATTTCAGTAGCCGATGGCGACTCTTTACCCAACAAGGTGCTGACATCAGAAAACCCCAACGGGTCATTCTTCTTCGGCTCAACCTGAATCAACGCATTCGCCTGGTACACCGGTGTCGCCAGGAGCGCATACGCCACGCCCGCGGCCATAAATACGCCGGTCACGCCTGCGATCAGCCATTTGTGGTCGATCAGCGTGCCCAGCAACCCCATAAGGTCGATTTCGTCGTTATCGTCTTCGCGGTCATGGGACTTTGTCACGGGAGCTTGCTGCATAATTCGATTCTTTTTCTTCACAGTATTCGAGAATTTGCTCAGCGCTTGAGGCGCTTTGCCCATGCGTTTACAGCTTCTTCAATCAGCGCGTACGCATGGTCGAAGGCGGCTTTCCCCTGGCGATAGGGGTCGTCGATTTCACGGTTGTTTTGCCATTTACCCAACAACAAGACTTTGCCGCGTGCTTCCGGTGCGATTTTCAGTACACCGTCTATATGTTTCTTCTCCATGACAAGGATGAGATCCGAGTCATTTATCAGAGAAGAGTTCAATTGGGTACCGCTGTGGTCGCTCAGGACATGACCTTTGCTCTCAAGGACAGCACGAGCGTTTTTTTCGATGGCGTGGTTTTCCAGGGCGCCCAAGCCCGCAGAGCTCACGGCGATGCCGGAGGGGGCGAGGGCAACCCGCAGCATATGTTCTGCGGTAGGACTGCGGCAGATGTTGCCGACGCAGACAATCAAGATTCGTTTAAACAAGGCAGCTTCCTTTGTGCCAAATATGCTCAGCCGGCGAGAGCATTCAACTAATCGTCACGACCACCATGCCCGCGTTTGGGCAATGGTTGTACCTGTCTATAAAAGCCTATGTGCAGCAATTGCTATGTGGACATGGCCTTCACAAGGCAACAGTTCCCTCTGTTTTAATTACAGATAAGGCCGGTGTGAAGTTGGAGGTGCCGAAAATTTTAACGGCGAAGGGTCTCTCAGATCAACCTTTATGTACAAGATGTAACACGAGGGGCTATATATAGCCTTTTTCAACGATTTTAGTTTGACAAAAAATAACATTTTAGGGCCTTTTTTCTCGGTCAAATCAACCCCTTAGGCGCTGTTGCGTTGCGCTGGCAAGCAGGCCTAAGGGGCAGTTTTCAGGGTGCAGATGAGTATTTATGCGGCTTCTAGGGCTCGTTGTGCGGGTTGGGGTTTGCGCTCACCCACTTGGGTGTGCTTTCGCGGATGCCCATCCTTTCAGATGGCAACCTGTGCCCGGTTCTGGTGCAAGGTGGTGCCCGCTCATCGCCCTGGCTGCACGGGCGCCGGTGGCAGGGTGCATAGGCAATTTTGCGGTAGAACTGTTTACTTATATCTGGCGCTAACTGCCGCTTGGCTCTTCAGAAGTTGCATGACTATTCACCTAAACTTAGTGGTAGTGGCACGGTGATATTGATGTTGATATCAAAACATCAAATTAAGCGATAAGCGGTAAATAGCAGTGTATTACGCGCTTTTGTCACTGAGTTTGACAGTACTTATGCGCCCTAAATGTGTAGGGCGAATCTGAAATTCGCTTCAAGTTAGTGCAATTGCTCCAGATATCGCACAGCGATAAAGCAGAGCATTTAGGTCGGGCATGCGTTTTTGGCAATTTCGGATGCGGCTGGCTCCACCTGTCGAAATTTCTGACATAAAAATTGACCGGGCTCTTACGCCACAGTCTACTGTATGCATGTACAGTTTATGGAAAGGCGCGTGTCATGGGTTTCTCTCTCTTGGGTCCTCTTGCTGAAGGCAGCGTTCGCTTGCCGCTGTGTACGTTCAAGATCCCGGCGGGGTTTCCGTCGCCTGCGACGGACCATATGGAGCAGCCCATCTCGCTGGATGAGGTGCTAAGCCTGCGTGCCCCGCATGTGTATCTGGTGACGATTGATGGCGACAGCATGCAGGGGGTGGGGATTTTTTCGGGTGACCTTGCGGTGGTTGATCGTTCTATTGAGGCGGCAGACGGGGATGTGGTGGTGGCTCTGCTTAATAACGAGCCGATCTGTAAGCGGCTGTGTATTCGTGGCAAGCGCGTGGTGCTTTGCTCCGAGAACCCCAAGTACCCCGACCACCATGTGCTGGAGGGCGATGACTTGTCTATTTGGGGCGTGATTACGTATAGCGTGCAGCCATGGCCACTAAGTTGCCAGCGGTGTTTGCGCTGATTGACTGCAATAGTTTTTATGCCAGTTGCGAGCGGGTGTTTCGTCCGGACCTGGCCAAGGTGCCGATTGTGGTGCTGAGCAACAACGATGGCTGCGTGATTGCGCGCAGTTATGACGCCAAGCCGCACATAAAAATGGGTGAGCCGTATTTTCAGATCAAGGATCGGCTGGAAGCATTGGGGATTGTTGCGTTCTCGTCCAACTATGCGCTGTACGGCGATATGAGTGAGCGGGTGATGAGCCTGATCGAGGCTCAGCTGCCCGCCGTCGAGGTGTACAGCATTGATGAGTGTTTTGCTGACTTGACCGGTATTACCGACCCCAGCGAGGTGGGGCGCCAGTTGCGCAGCAAAATTGTGCAGTGCACAGGGATCCCGGTAGGGGTGGGGATTGCCCCGACCAAAACCCTGGCCAAGTTGGCCAACTACACGGCCAAACGGTTGCAGGCGCGTACAGGCGGGGTGGTTAATTTGTGTGGCGAGCGTGAGCGCAGTTGGGTGCTGCGTAATACGCCGGTGGCTGAAGTGTGGGGCGTGGGCCGGCGCATGACGCTGCATTTGCAAGGCATGGGCATTATGACGGCCATGGATCTGGCCAGTGCTGACCCATGGATGCTGCGCAAAAAGTTTAGCGTGGTGATGGAGAAAACCGCTCGCGAGCTGGCGGGTACGTCGTGCCTGGAGCTGGATGAGCCAGATCCGCCCAAACAAGAGATCTGTTGTAGTCGCATGTTCGGCAAACGCCTGACCGCCATGGCACCTATTAAAGAAGCGGTCGCGACTTATATGATGCGCGCGTCCGAGAAGCTTCGGGCCCAGCGTTCTTATTGCCGCAAGGTGCGGGTGAGTATTCGTACGGGGATGTTCAACCCCGATGAGGCCAAGTACGCCAATGGTGTGGTGGTGACGTTGCCGTACCCGACCGACGACGTGCGCTTGCTCACCAAGGCTGCGGTTGATGCGGTGGAGTTGGTGTTTCGGCCGGGTTTTAAATACAGCAAGGCAGAGGTGCTGTTGCTGGATCTGCGCCAGCCGGGCGAGTTTACCGATGATCTGTTTGCGATTAACCAGCCTGCGGAGGCGTCGCGGGTGATGGCGGTGCTGGACGAGATTAACGGGCGCTGGGGGCGTGGCACGTTGCGCACGGCCAGTGTGCCGAGCCATCCGGAGTGGGCTATGCGCCGTGATTTGATGAGCCAGGGCTATACCACGCGGCTGGACCAGCTGTGGCGGGTAGGGTGAGGTGTATGCATGAATACACGGTTGGGCTGACGCGCCTGTCGCCAAGCAGGCGCGTGCTGCTTTAGTGCGTGGTTAAACCATCCAGCGACTTATCGACGTACGCCCTGGCCAGCTCCACCAGGTGCACGGTCGATAACACCAAACTGCGCGCGTGCCCGCTCATGCCATTTCCTGCCTCACTCGCGGAGGCACCCGCGCAGCGCAACAAGTCTGACGCTTGGGCCAAAGCCGCTTCTAAATTGACGCTGTCCGGGATGACATACGTGGCCAGATCCACGTGTCGTGGAGGTTTGGGTTCGAGCAGGTAAAAATCCAGCGCGCGCTCGGCGGCCGCACGGTCTAACAGCACATCGTTGCACTGGGCAGCATCGAGCAAGGGAAGGGTGGGTGGATCGGGGACAATCTTTTTCATGGGTACAACTCCTAATCACTTAAAGGAGCTGTCACCTGTCGCGACTAAACGAGTGGGTGGCAGCCGTACGCAGGTTAGTCGACCGGTGATCAGGAAACCCGGCGCGCCCGAAGGCGCCCTGCGCACGGCCACCATAAAACGCGGCCGAAAAAAACGCCTCGCACAGGTGGCGCCTTGCGCCTGATCACTTGCCGGGCGACTAAACCCAACCGCTGATGGACAGCGATGGGCCGAGACTATGCCTCGAACTGGACAGGCGCAAGCGAACGGGATTTTCTCGGAAGTTTCGCTCAATTGAAAGCGAAGTGTCGTACGAAATGGCTGATTTTTAAGCGCTGCCGATGTCTTGTTCCGCAGTTTTTGGCTGCTTGCCATCGCTTAAATCGGCAGCGATTTCGTTTGAATGTGCCTTTATTTGAAACAGACCATGGCCCGGTGGTGGCTGGCATAGATTTTGTAAAGCGCCCGCGTGGAGAAACCCTGAGAACGGTGCTTTACTCCAACTCACTTAAAGCGAGAGCTCCGGCGGTAAGGGGTTCAACACGGTGAATACACTGACCGAAGGCCGATCAAGGCTGGAAACCCGGGCCGACTGAATTGAGGACTCTTCATGCCTACAACGCCGGCCACACTGTTAATTGTTGATGATGACGAAGGCATCCGTAAGTTGCTGGAGATCATGCTGGAGGATCAAGGCTATCAAACGCTGAGCGCCCCTTCGGGTGAAATGGCCTTGGCCATGGTGGCCAGGCAACCGCCTGACTTGATCTTGCTCGATGCCATGATGCCGGGCATGGACGGCTACCAAGTGGCCCGCCATATCAAGGCGAACGTGGCGACCGCGAATATCCCGATCATCATGTTGTCGGGCCTCAGCGAGCAAAGCGCACGGCTTTCAGGGCTGGAGGCGGGCGCCGAAGAGGTGCTCAGCAAGCCGGTAGTCAATGATGAACTGTGGCTCAAAGTGCGCAACCTGCTAAGGCTCAAGGCCTTTGGCGATCATCAGGTGGTGCACAGCTTGATGCTCGAGCAGCAATTGCAGAAGCGCACCATCGACGTTGAGCGGTTTCGTTCCGCCATGGGCAGCGACGAGCGCCTGTTGAAAATGGCCAACTACGACCCGCTGACCGGCTTGCCCAACCGCAACCTGTTCTACACCACCTTGCAAATGGGCCTGACCCAGGCCGAGCTTAGAGGCTGGCAACTGGCGGTGTGCAAGGTCGATCTGAATGACTTTAAAAGCTTCAACGACGTGTGGGGGCATTTGATTGGTGATCAGGTGCTGGCCGAGTTTTGTCGTCGGTTGTCCAACTGCCTTAACGTTACCGACACCTTGGGCCGTATGGACGGTCACGAATTGGCCTTGATCTTGATGATCCGCAAAGGCCAGACGGGGCCCAAACAGATCGTGGACCGTATTCGAGAAGTGCTGCGCGAGCCGTTCAGGGTTCAAGAGCAAGACGTGACCATGACCGCAAGCATGGGGCTTGCCCTGTACCCCGATGATGGCGCCGACGCCGAGGGGCTGATCAAACAGGCCAGCACCGCGATGAATCGCGCCAAACAGGCGGGCAGGGACACCTACCGGTTTTACACCGCGCAAATGAATGTCGAAGTGCAGGCACGCCAAGAGCTCGAAACGGCGTTGCGTGATGCGGTACGCAAGCAGGCGTTTGAGCTGTATTACCAGCCGAAGATAAGCCTGCGCGACGGCACCATGTGCGGGGTTGAAGCGCTGTTGCGCTGGCATCGCCCGGGGCTGGCGAGTGTGTCGCCGTCGGTATTTGTGCCGATTCTGGAAGAAATGGGGCTTATCTCCATGGTGGGACAGTGGGTGATTGCCAGGGTTTGTAAGCAAATTGCCTATTGGCAGCGTTCCGGATTGGGCGTGTCGCAGGTGGCGGTCAACGTCTCGGCGCAGCAGATAGCCGAGGGGGATTTTGTGCAAGACATCCAGCGCTCGCTGGACGAACATCAAATCGAGGCTAAATGGCTGGAGCTGGAGTTGACCGAAAGCTCCTTGATGTTCAACACCCCGGAGACCATCGCCAGTTTGTTGGCGTTGCGAGACATCGGGTTGAAGATCTCCATAGACGACTTTGGCACGGGGTATTCGAGCCTTGCTTACCTGAGTCGATTCCCGATTGATAAATTGAAAATCGACATCGCTTTTATCCGCGAAGTCCCGCACAACGCCCAGGACGCGGCCATTACCCGCACCATCATCGAACTGGCCCACAGCCTCAACTTGCAGGTGATTGCAGAAGGTGTTGAAAACTGTGAGCAACTGGCGTTTTTAACAGAGAACGGCTGTGATCAAGTCCAGGGCTACCTGTTGAGCCGGCCATTGCCGACAAAAGAGCTGGAGACGTTATTGCGCGAACAAAGATGTTTTACGTGAGACGCACAGTTGTACCGCGCCCGCTTGTAGTCGCTGACGAGGCACGAGGCTGCGAAAGATCAAAAGACCGCGATCAAGCGCATACACCTGTAGCAGTTGGCGAGCCTTGCGAGGCTACGCAATAGCCAAAATCAAAAGATCGCAGCCTGCGGCGGCTCCTACGCTTTTACCGCGCACCCCTGTAGTCGCTGACGAGGTACGAAGGCTGCGAAAGATCAAAAGATCGCGAGACAAGCTCGCTCCTACAGGTGTATTGCGCGCCCCCCCCGTAGCAGTTGACGAGCTTTGCGAGGCTACGTCCGGGCGCGCAGCGGCCGTAGATCGCAGCCTTCGGCGGCTCCTACGCTTTTACCGCGCCCGCCTGTAGTCGCTGACGAGGCACGAAGGCTGCGAAAGATCAAAAGATCGCGAGGCAAGCTCGCTCCTACAGGTGTATTGCGCACACCTGTAGTCGCTGACGAGGCACGAGGCTGCGAAAGATCAAAAGCTACCCGCGTTTAAACACTAATGCCGTCAGACGTGTTTGTACGTACGTCTGGCCTGGCGCTGTCGGTGCGCTGGTCATTACCGCTAACGCCAATGTTTGATCCTGCATCTGTAAGGTTCCACATAACGACTGTACGTGGGATGAGTGTGCAGTGCTCAGTGCCAGTGATTGCAGCACTAGCCCGCTGGCCATGGCTTTGATGTCGGTAAACCCCACCACCTGTGTCTGGCCCTCGGCATTGATCAAAAAGCCCTGCACACGGCCCGCTCGACCTTCTTTGGTGGCTTCAACCCACAGGTTTAAACCCGTGCCGTCCGGCGCGATCCATATGCCTGTCAGCGGGTTGTCGACGCGCGACGCTATGGCAGTAGCCCCTGTCGGCACCGCGCGTTGCATACGGCCGGGCCTGCGATACACCAGTTTGTCGACGTAGGTTCCCTGCGTGGCAAGCCCCGTAAAGTCACTGCTGGCGACCAGTAAATGCGAGAGGGTCAACACCTCTTCCTGCCCCTGCAAACTGATTTGTCCGCAGAGTGAGGATGACCAGTTCCAACTGGGGTCTGCCGTGCCTTTGCCGACGCAATGCCAGTCGATGGCCAGCGCCACGGGTTGACCCAGTGTCGCCGTGGCGGCTGTGTCCAGTTGGTAACCGCTGACTTCGTACTGCCCCGTGGAACCCGTTGAAGACTGGTAAACCCCCGACACTTTATTACCCTCAACGACCAGGCTCATCAGCGAGCCGTATTCATTGGTCCAAAGGCCTGCACCCGGGCTCATTGCAACGCCTTCCCTTGCGTCTCCGGAATAAACACCACCATCAGCACGGTGACTAACATGAAGCCGTTGATGAGGGTGGTGGTCAGGTTGAAGGATGACCCATAGGCCACCAGCACGCCGATGATGGACGGTGCCAGGATGTTGGCCACGCGTTGGGCAAAGACTGCCCAGCCATAGCCGATGGTGCGCAGTGGGGTGGGGTAGAGTTCGGCGATCCAGGTGCCCCACACGCCCCAGGCGCCGAGGCTGAAGAAGGCCAGGGCAAAGTTGCTGAGGTAGAGCATTTCCAGGCTCTGGACGTTGGCAAAGGCGTACCCGGCCACGACGGAGGCGCTGATGAAGGCGATGATGACTTTTTTACGCCCCAAACGGTGGGTCAGCCAGGAGGCGGCCATGTAGCCCGGGATCATGCACAGGGCTGACAGGGCAATAAAGCCGTAGCTTTGTGGCAAGTTGAGGCCGCGCTGCTGGAGCAAGGTCGGGAGCCAGGTTTGCAGGCCCCAATAGCCCCACGAGAAGGTGAAGTTGACGGCAATTTGCAACACGCTGACTTTGCACAGCGCGGCGTTGAACAGTTCACGCTGATGGCCCCGGCTGGTCTGGTCGATGTGCAGTCGGCAATGCTCCGGGACTTGCACCGCGCCTCGGCTGAGCCGGGCAATCACGGCGCGGGCCTGGGTTTGTTTACCGGCACCTGCCAGCCAATAAGGCGATTCCGGCACCCAATACGCAACCACCAACGCCCATAAACTGCCCATTGAGCTCAGCACGATAATCGCCCGCCAGCCCCATGGCAGCAGCCACACGGTCGCGCCCAGCGCCAACAACATGCCGACCGGCCAGCCTGCCGCGAGGTACACCGACAACGCGCCGCGATAGCGCAAGGGCAGTAGTTCCTGAAAATGGGCAAAGGTGACGACCATCATGCCCACCGCCGCCACACCCGACAGCAGTCTGAGGCTGTACAGGGTGACGTAATCGGGGGCAAAGGCGCTGGCCAGCGAGATCACGCCATAGGTCGCCAGGCTCAATATGATGGCGCGTTTGCGGCCGATGCGTTCAGCCACTTTGCCCCAGGCCAGCGACCCCAGCAGCATGCCGATAAACATGGCGCCAATCAGGTTGCCGACGGCGATGGTGTCGAGGCCGAAGTCGTTGGCGATCAGTGGCGAGGTGTAGACGATGATCATCATTTCCCACGCTTCAATCGCAAAGACAAAAAACAGCGCCAGGCAGCTTTTTAAATGTTCGCGGGTCAAGGGCACGGTGCGAAATACATCACCGACCTGCCGGGTTGTTGTGGTGTCAGGCGTCATGCTCATAAGGGCTGCATCCAGGATTAGGCGTTGATGCGGTTGCCAATTGGCACCGGTTCTTGAAACAGCCCGAAGGCCTTGATCTCTGCTTCGGATGGCGGCTCACAACTGCCTACCCGGCTGGGGCTCCAGCCAAAGCGGCGTTTCATGCCCGCTGCGGCTTCGGCCACTTTGAACGCGGCGACCACCGGGTCAATGACCGGTACGCCGATTTGCGCCTGTACCTCTTCGAAGAAGCCGAACTCGATGGTGCAACCGAGGATGATGGCTTCTGCGCCGTCTTGTTCGACGGCCAGCCGGGCCTGTTCAATGATGGTTCGGCGGGTGAGGGCGTGATCGCGCTGGAACTCGTCCACGCCCATGCCCAGCGAGCGCATGGAGGCCAGCCGGTCTTGCGCGCCGTAAGCCCGGATGCGCCCGTGCATCTGCTCTATCCATTTGTTGCGCCCCACAATGATCGAGAACCGGTTGGCCAGATTGGCAGCCACTTGCACGCTGGCCTGGCAAGGGCCGATGACCACGGTCTGGCCAGAGATTTCTCGGGCATCTTCAAGGGCCGAGTCGTAGAAGCAGCCCAGTACCAGCGCGTCGATGTTGTGCTGGGCGCTGTCGCGGGCTATGTGCACGATGGGCGCGTAGGTCAGCGCTTCATACGCGCGGTATTCGAGATGCGTGGAGCTGGCCGCCATGGCCAGCGACAGCACTTCAACGCGGGTCGAAGGCAGTTTGATGGCGTGCAGCAGTTCACTGATCGGCGCATTGAAGGTGGGGCGGCCAATCGGGTTCAGCCAGCGCACGGTGACCGGCACGTCGTGTGCCGGGGTGGGAAATGTCGGGGTGTCCATGGGGGTGGCCTCGCAAGGTTAAAAGAACTTCACCAGCGCCATGGTCAGGGCGTTGGAATGCTTTAGGTTGGCGCTGTGGTAGTAGTCAACATTGAGGTTGGCGGAGATGAAGAGGCCGTCCTCGGCAAACCCGGTGTAGGTCATGGACGGGCCGATCTTGCCGGCCCGCGACACGTTGAAGTCCGAGGCGGTGGTGTTGTTGATGTGGTAGACGTGGTGCACGCCCAGCCACAGGTCTTCGGTTACCAGATACCCGGCGGCAATGTCGCCCAGCCACAGGCTGACCCCGCCGCGCAGTTGGGCGGGGTCGCCCGCGCCCAAGTCGGTCGCGTGGCGGTTGCGGGCGGCATAATGGATGCCTGCGGGGGTGAAGGTGACGGCGAAACGGCCCACACGCAGGTAGTTGGCGACGCTGAAACTCACGGCGTAACGATTGGCAAAGGCGCCGTGGCCGGTCAGATCGTCATTGCCGTTGGGGAATTCGACCATCAGCGTAGGGTTGGTCCAGAACGTGGTGTAGTCATCTGAGCCCATGTCGCTAGTGGGCTCGACCACGTTGTAGTAGTACGAAAACCCGACATTGGGCGAGGCAATGCCCCACGCGCTGCTGTCACGGGCGCCGTTGCTGCTGGCGTAGCCGGGGATGGCGCCTACCCAAAATTGCAGTTGATCACGGGTGGTGCCGGTGAAACCGGTCTCGGAGAAGTACGCCAGCACCGTATTGGCGGCCACGCTGAGGTCGCCGTCGGTGGTGCGGTTGAGCATCGGAAATGACTCCACCGCCCAGCTGCCCGGGATTCCGGGTTGGGCGAATCCGATAAATTGCTCGCCCAGAGCCAGCGGGCTGGAACTCAGGGTGCAAGCGAGTGCAAGACCGACGCTGAGGCGCCGTGCAAAGTGTGTGTGCATGGTTGAGCTCTCTTTATTGTTGTTTTTGTTTGAAGCCGTGTTTCAGCCCAGGTCAGCCTTGAACGCCATACACCGCGTGGGCGGTGGCGGCGTCGACATAGCCGTTTTTCAGGTCATCGCGCACCGCGTCCTTGCAGCGTTTGCCGGGTGGGCCAAAGCCGCCGCCCGCGCCGGTGCGTACGCGCACCAGGTCACCCGCATTCAGGGGGATGCTGCTGGCCATGGCGTAGCGTTCGTGCGCGCCGCTGTGCTGGCGGATCACTTCTACGTAGTTGAGCGAGCCGGGCTCCCCCTGTTGCAGGCCCCACGGCGGCACGACCGAGCGGGTGTAGCCGCAGGTCATGAAGCTGGCGTCGGAGCGCACCCGATAGTCGATGCAGATACCCCGGCCACCCCGAAACTGGCCGTGGCCGCCGGGTTCGTCGTTCAGTGCCATGCGCTCGACATACAGGCCGTAGCGGACTTCGCAGATCTCGACCGGGCAGTTGTAGGTTTCGCCATGCAGGCCTGAGTACATGGCGTTATTGCCGTCGCGGCCCGGTTCGGCGCCCCAGCCGCCGATTTCGGGTTCGACCAGGGTGAACAGGCGCCCGGTGTCCGGGTGCACGCCGCCAATGATGGTGGCGCACACCGAGGCGAAATTGCCGGCCGGCAGGCGCTCGGGGAACGCCGTGGCCAAACAGCGCAGGAGCAGGTCGTAGACCCGGATCATGTTTTCGAAATAAAAGCCCTCGGCGGCGGGTGCCTGCGCATCAAACAAGGAACCGGGGCGCGTCAGTACCTTGAGCGGGCGAAAGGTGCCGCCGTTGGTTACGCCCTGCGGGGCCGTAAGCGCCTTGAATGCCATTTGCGCTGCCACCACGGCGCCGTCGCGGCTGAGGTTGACGGGGCCTGCGCACTGGTCGGGGTTGTCGCGCAGATCAATCAGCAGTTCTGTTTGGCTGATGGTAATACCGACCTTGAATACGCTGGCGTCGTCTTGCGGTTCGCTCAGGTTGAGGGTAGTACCGGGCAAGGTTGCCAGGGCCTTGAGCGAGATTTTTTCGCCCAGGTCCATAAAGTCGCGCATGGCCTGCAAAAACAGATCGGTACCGTATTTGCTGTTCAGTTGCTGCAAGCGCAGAGCGCCACCGCGCACGGCGGCGATACCGGCCCACAAATCCCCCTCCATAAAGTCCGGCATGCGCGAATTGGCGCGCAATATTTGCAGCACCGAACGAATCGGCTGCCCGCGGCTGATCAACTTGACCGACGCCAGGCGCAAACCCTCCTGAAAAATATCAACGGCTTCAGTCGATAACGAGCCGGGCACCATGCCGCCCACGTCATTCCAGTGGGCGATGTTGGCTGTCCAGGCCACCAGTTGCCCGTCAGCAAACACCGGCATGGCCAGCACCACGTCATTGAGGTGTGTAACTGCGCCGCCGTCGTGTGGGTCGTTGCTGATAAACACGTCGCCGTCTTCGATTTCATCGGCGTGGTGGTGCTTGAGAATTTGCTTCACGGCCTTGTCGAGCACTCCGACAAAGGCCGGGATTCCGGCGCCCGAGCTGGCGATATCGCCCTGTGCGTCGGTAATGCCGGTGCCCATGTCGAGCACTTCATAGATAATCGGGCTCATCGCGGCTTTGCGCATGGCGGCAAACATTTCATCAGCGATGGCCTGCAAAGCGTTCTGGATGATGTCGCGGGTAAAAATATCGAGGCTGTGCATGTTTACGCTCCGTTGCCATCGAGGGTGATATGCAAGTTGCCGAGTTGATCGACCCGCACGTGATTGCCGGGGTGGATCACCACCGTGGTGCCTGAGTCTTCAACGATGGCCGGGCCGCCGAAGGTCATGTTCGGCTCAAGCAAGGCATAGTCGTAGAGCGCGGCCAGATGCACGCCCTGAAGGGCAAAGTCGACGTTGCGCTGGCCTTTGCGGGCGGCTTGCAGGGGGCGGCCGGTGACGGGCAGGGCCTGGGGGATCAATTTGCCGATCTCGGCCACGGCTATCAGGTGAAAACCGACAATTTCAACCGGTGCCTGCAGGCGGTAGGTGTAGTGCTGCTCGTATAACGCGTGAAAACGCTGCTCGATCGCGGGCCAGTGTTCGGCGATGGCTTCATGGCTGTTCAGCGCAACCTCGACCGAGTGCTCCTGGTTTTGATAACGCAGCTTGGCGAACACCTGCAGTTGCACCTGAGCTGGCGCCATGTTCTCGGCCACGAATTGCTCGCGGGCCGCGTGCATCAGCGTTTCAAGTGCGCATTGGGTGTCAGCCAGGGCGGCGGGTTGGGTGGTGTCCACGAAGCGGTTGATAAACAGGTCGCGGCGCAGATCGGACAAGGTCATGCCCCACGCCGAAAACACCGCCGCGCTGCGCGGGACGATGACCTTTTTAACCCCCAGCTCTTGCGCGAGGGCTACGGCGTGCAGGGCACCGCCACCACCAAATGCCATCAAGGTGAGTTCGCGCGGGTCATGGCCACGACTTAGCGAGACCAGCTTTAGCGCGTTGACCATGTTGTCATTGGCCAGCCGCACGATGCCGCGTGCGATCTCGATGGGCGGCAGCTGTAAACGCTCGCTGAGCAGGTCCAGCCCGCGGGCGACTGCGCCTTGGTCGGCGGTCAGTTCGCCGCCGCAAAAGTAGTCCGGGTTGATCCGGCCCAAGGCCAGGTTGGCGTCGGTGGTGGTGATGTGTTCACCGCCATTGCCGTAGGCGGCCGGGCCGGGCAAAGCCCCTGCGGACTGTGGCCCGACGTGCAGTTTGTCAAAATCATCGACCCAGGCAATCGAGCCGCCACCGTTGCCGATCTCTACCAGATCCACCACCGGCACCATGATCGGATAGCCCGCGTGGGTGCTGTCACGTTCTATCCAGTAGTCGGTCTTGATGCTGACCTGACCGTTCTGGATCAAGGCGCACTTGGCGGTGGTGCCGCCAATGTCCAGCCCAAGCAGATTGGGTTCATCGATCAAACGCCCGAGTTCGGCTGCCGCCCAAAAACCGCTGGCAGGCCCGGATTCAACCATGGTGATGGGGGTTTGCCGGGCGTGCGCCAGGCTGTCGACACCGCAGTTGGACTGCATGATGTACAGCGGCGCCTGATACCCCGCGTTGCGTAAACCGGCCTGTAATTCATCGAGATAGCGCGCCGCAATGGGCTGTACGTATGCCGACAGTACGGTAGTGCTGGAGCGCTCGTATTCGCGCCACTCGCGGGTGATCTGGTGTGAAGCGACCACCGATACGTCGGGCCAGAGCCTGCGGACTTCGGCCAGCAGTGCTTGTTCATGAACGGGGTTGGCGTAGGCGTGAAGCAGGCAGATGGCTACTGCTTCGACGCCTTCACAGCGCAAGGTATTGAGCAGGTCGGGCAGTGTCGACAGGTCCAGTGGCTCGCGCTCGCGGCCATCGGTGTGCAAGCGGCCATTAACTTCCAGGCGCAGGTAGCGCGGCACGAAAGGGGCGGGTTTGACCCATTTGAGGTTGAAGTAATCCGGACGATTGGCCCGGGCAATCTCCAGAATGTCGCGAAAACCGCTGGTGGTGATCAGCGCCGTTTTGACACCCCGGCGCTCGGTCAAGGCATTGATCACCACCGTGGTGCCGTGAGCGAGAAAATCAACCTTTTCCAGCGCCACGTCGGCCTTTTGAATGACGTTGAGCACGCCTTCGGCGAAGTTTGGTGCGGTGGTGTCAACCTTGGCCGTGCGAATCTGTTGTTGGCCAGTGGCGGTGTCGGTTTCGAAATACACCAGATCCGTGAACGTGCCGCCGACATCCGTGGCAACCCGTACGATTTTGCCGTCCATACCCACAGGGCATCTCCTGTTGTGATTGTTTTTGCTGGAGGCAGCGCAAGGCCTGCCCGGCGTTGTACCGGGGTCGATGCTAGGGGCGCGTGTGGGCGGGGGGCTACGGAGCCGAAGGGTAGGGCAGCCGCATGTTCTGCCATGAGCTACCCCAACGGGTAGGTTTGGTGTTTGTATTCCGGTTACAACGGTGGGGCAATCAGGCCTTGGCGCAGGGCCATGTTGATGGCGCTGGTGCGGTTGTCCACCGACAGCTTGGTGTAGATGTTTTTCAGATGGAATTTCACGGTGTTTTCAGACACGTCCAGCGCCTGGGCAATGGCTTTGTTGTGCTGGCCGCAGGCGAGCAGCGTCAGGACTTGGGATTCTTTAGGACTGAACGGGATCTTTACCCGCAACGGCTGCGCCCGCCAACTGCGCAGCCGGCTAATCACCGGTTGCAGGGCCGGCAGCGCTTCTGTGTAGTGTTCCAGCACGGGCAGCAGGCACGGCCCGACTTCCAGCAGCAAGCCGGGGACTGCGTTTTCACACAGCGGCAGCAGGGTGGCCAGTACGTCGTCTGCCTGTTGGGGGATTTGCGCTTTGTGCAAGGCCACCAAAGCCAGCAATTTCAAGCGCCAACTCGGCAGCAACAACCCTTTGTCATGCAAGTGCGCCGCGTCACGTTGCAGGCGACTGAGCGCAACCTGAGAGGCGCCGGTGGCGATGTGCAAGCGGCTCAGCGCCAGGCTGGCCGCTTCGAGGTTGCGCCAGTCTTGCTGAGGGCTTTGGGTGTGCAGGTCTGCTTGTTGCGCCTCTTTACGGGCCTGCGTCAGCATCCCGCCCTGTACCAGCGCGTCGACCCGCCAGGCGTTGATCAATTGCTGCAATCGCGGCCAATTGCGGATGCTAGCCAGTTGCGAAACGCGATCCAGCTCATGCAACGCAGGGTGCAAGCCCTTGGCCTGCAAGGTCGTGCGCCAAGTGACTTCGGCGGTACCTGCCACGACTTCCAGCCAACCGTCGGCATATTCCAGCGCTGCCCAGCCATCGTTGAGCCACGGCGTCGTTTGCTCCCAGTGGCCTTGCCAATAATCCTGACGGGCCTTTAAACAGCCGATGAGCGCTTTCAACGAGCTGTCACCCCCAAAGTGGCTTTGGACAAAGGCCAGCGTGCTGTTGATCAAGGTGCTGGATGCCTGCATTTGCCCGCTCAGGGCCAGCAGTTGCGCCTCGTGCAGGCAGCAGTAACTTTCGCCGCGCGGGCTGGCTACCAACTGCATTTGTACCTGCGCTGTGCGGATGCTGCGCAGGGCCTGTGGCATGTCGCCACGGATCAGCAAATGCAGGGTGTTTACGCATTCAAGCGTGGCTTGGGCGAGCAGTTCTTCGGGGTGTTCGCCTAGACATTGGGGCGGCTCGTCATGTTCGAAGCGGTCCAGATACGCATTGGACAAGGTACGTATCACATAAAAGTCGCGCAGCAGGCGCGGCTCACCTTGCAGCGACTTTTGCGCGAGTTCCAGCCGTTGCGTACACAGGGCATGCTCACCCAGCTTGGCGTGCAGGTAGGCTTGCAGCAGCAACAGGTCGGGCGCATTGCGCCGGGTGTGTTCATCAAACTGTTGCACCAGGCTTTGTGCATAGCGAATGCCTTGGCGCAGTACCAACGCCCAGCCACCCGCCTGCACCACCAAAGTAATTGCCAGCACGGTGTCCTTGGCCTTGAGGGCGTGGGCCACGGCTTGTACCCAATCGCTGGCTTGCGCCAGCCAGTGGGCGGCTGCGCGGTGGATGCGCCGGGCTTGCGTGAGGCACACCCGCGGGCTCAAAAAATCACGCAGCAGGCCGTGATAACGAAACCATTGGCGCTCGGCGTCCAGTGGCATCAGCAGCGCATCAAGGTGGCTGAGCTGGCTAAGTAATTGCGCGCTGTCCGTGCGTTCACGCACCGCATCGGCCAGCTCGGCATTGAAGCGTTCGAGCAATGACGTTTCGAGCAAAAAAAGCTGGCATTGCGGCGAGAGGCTGCCCAGCACTTGCTCGGCCAGGTAGTCAGCCACATCCGTGACACAACCGCAAAACGCCCCCAAACCGTACACATTGCCTTCATGGCTTTCTCGCCAGAGGCGCGCCAACTGCACGGCGACGGCCCAGCCTTCGGTGGTGCGATGGATGTGCTGAACATCGCTGGTCTGGGCATGTGCTCCGAGAATACTGCGGGTCTCGTCTTCTGACAGGCTCAGTTGGTGGGCAGACACTTCCTGCACCCAGCCGTTGGTTTTCCAGCGGGCCAGGGGCCAGGCCGGACGGGTGCGGCTGGCGACCACCAGATTCAGCCAAGGTGTTGCCTGTTCAAGCAGCGTGCAGACGATGTGATCGACTTCTTTGCAGGTCACGTAGTGATAGTCGTCCAGCAGCAGCGTGATCGGGTGGTCAGCGTGAGACAGCGCGTGCAGCAACGCAGACAGGGTTCGCAGCGGCTGGGCGTCCAGCGATTGAGTGGCGGCCAGGTGTGAGAGAGGCCCCAGCTCCAACCCGGCGCGTTCGAGGGCCAGAATAAGGTAGGCCAAAAAGCGATTGGGCTCGGCGTCGGCTTCATCCAGCGAAAGCCAGGCGAGGTGGGCAGGGGCAGGGCGAGCCAGCAGTTCCTGGCGCCATTGCATCAGCAAAATGGTTTTGCCGTAGCCGGCGGGCGCGACGACCAGCAGCAAAGGGGGTGAAGGTTGTTGGCGCAATGACGCGAGCAGGGTTTCGCGCACCTTAGACGTCAGCAGGGTATGCGGCGGGGTCAATTTACCGATCCAGCACCAGGTGCTGGATGAAGTGGGCTGAATGCTCATGGTGAGAAGGCCGATCTCAAGGGCTGAGCATCCAGAGCTTGTCCCCCTCGGCCAACACCGCCAAGTCGGCCATTGCCGAGTTCCGCGTAAGAAGTTGCCCTACAGCCCGTAGTCGCTGACGAGGCACGAAGGCTGCGAAAGATCAAAAGATCGCGAGCAAGCTCGCTCCTACAGATGTTTTGCGTGCAACCTGTAGCAGTTGACGAGCTTTGCGAGG